>NZ_JBHXJK010000125.1:0-7769 GCF_042723255.1 Amycolatopsis thailandensis | reverse complement strand
CCATACCCCGCCCTGGTGCTGTTGTTATTTTGCGCGCCCCCAATTGCTTTTTTTGTTGTGTTGGCCACCCCTTATGACACTTCAGGAGCGGGAAAGCACCGCCATGGCGGCATTGTGACCGGGGATGCCCGAGACGCCACCACCCCGTACGGCGCCCGCGCCACAGAGCAGCACCCGCTCGTGTTCAGTCTCGACGCCCCAACGACCCACCTGAGCGGGATCGGCCGCATAGGGCCACGACAGATCGCGATGGAAGATGTGTCCCGCGGGCAATCCCAGCTCGGCTTCGAGGTCCAGCGGTGTCTTCGCCTCGACGCACGACCGGCCGTCCGGCGCGCGCAGCACGCAATCCTCGATCGGCTCGGCCAGCACACTGTCCAAAGAGGACAAAGTCGCTCGCAACGCCTCTTCGCGCGCGGCCTCGTTGCGTCCCTCGAACAGCCGCGCCGGCATGTGCAGCCCGAACAAGGTCAGCGTCTGCACACCGGCGGCCTGCTCGGCCGGGCCGAGGATCGACGGGTCGGTCAGCGAGTGACAGTAAATCTCACACGGCGGCAGTGAAGGGATCTCGCCCGCGGCGGCCTCGGCGTAAGCCGTCGCCAGTTGCCCGTAACCCTCGTTGACATGGAACGTGCCCCCGAACGCCTCGCGCGGATCGACGCTCGCATCGCGCAGCCGGGGCAGCCGTGACAGCACCATGTTCACCTTGAGCTGCGCGCCTTCCGGCGCCTCAGGCGGCTCCTCCCCCAGCAACCGGGCAAGGGTTCGCGGCGCGACGTTCGACAGCACGTGCCCGCCGCGCACGGTGAACTCGTCGTCACCGAGCCGATAGCGCACCGAACCGTCCGGATCGAGGGACAGCACCTCGGCGCCGGTCACCAGCCGCGCCCCCGCCGTCCGCGCGGCCGACGCGAGCGCCCCGGTCACCGCGCCCATCCCGCCCACCGGCACGTCCCAGTCGCCGGTTTCATTGCCGATCACGTGGTAGAGCAGGCAAAGGTTCTGCCGGAAGTCGCCGGCGTCGGCGAAGGTCCCGATCAGCGCGTCGGTCAGGACGACGCCGCGGACGGTGTCGTCGCCGAACATCCGGACGAGTGTTTCCGCGATCGGCCGTTCGAACAGCGCGTCCCAGGCCTCCGGCTCGATCCGCGAACGCAGCTCCGCGCGGGAGACCAGCGGCTCGGTCAGCGTCGAGAACGTCGCCTCGGCGACCCGGGAGGTCATCGCGTAGAACCGTCGCCACGCTTCGAAGTCCTTTGTGGACCCGGTGAGCGCGGAGAACGACGCCGAAGTGCGACCGTCGTCGCCCGTGTCGACAAGGAGACCGCCGGTGCCGACAGGCGTGTACGACGACATCCGCCGTCGCCGGAGATCGAGTGCGAGCCCGAGGTCCGCGATGATCTTGCGCGGCAGCAGGCTCACCAGGTACGAGTACCGCGAAAGCCGGACGTCGACGCCGGGAAAGGCCCGGAACGACACCGCCGCGCCGCCGACCTCGTCCCGGCGTTCCAGCACCAGCACCGAGCGGCCGGCCCTGGCCAGATAGGCGGCCGCCACCAGGCCGTTGTGCCCACCACCGACGATCACGGCGTCGTACGACTCCATCCAAGGCCTCCCAGCGAGAACGACAGTGCGCCGCGGTCATCGTGACCGCGGCGCACCGCCCTTCGCAAGGACTCAGAAGGTGATGGAGAAGCCTTCGATCGTCCCGCTGTCGAACCGGTAGACGTCACGGACCCGCAGTTTCCAGGTCCCGTTCGCCGGTTCGGACGAGGCGTTCACCGTGTACGACGTGTGCACGCCGCTCGCCTCGCCGATCCCTCCCGCCTGCTTGAGGCCGAACACCGCACCGCTCGGCCCGATCAGGTCTATCGCCAGGTCACCGGTGTAGGTGTGCGCGATGTCGACCTTGACCGGCAGCGTCGCCGACGCCTTGCCGTCGCAGCCTTCCTGCGTCACCGAACTGGTCACCGCGTCACCCGCGTCCGGAATGGACACCGGTGTCGTGTTGGATTTGGCCCCGCACTTCGGTCCGGGGCCGCCTCCGCCGATGAACGAGACGTTCAGCAGCTTGTTCACCGTTCCGCTCGGCAGGCCCTTGAGCACGCCGTCCGAGGAGTTGTTCACCAGCGCGTCCCGCGTCTGCTGCGCGGTGGCGCCGGAGTTCGCGGCGAGGTACAGCGCCGCGGCACCGGCCACGTGCGGCGTGGCCATCGAAGTCCCGCTCATGTTCGCCGAACCACCGTTGGACGTGGACAGCGACGTGATGTTGCTGCCAGGGGCGAAGATGTCCACGCACGAACTGTGGTTGGAGAACGAGGACTTGTTGTCGTTCTCGTCCGAGGCGCCGACCGTGATCGCCTCGGGGATGCGGGCGGGGCTGACGTTGCAGGCGTTCTGGTTCTCGTTGCCCGCCGCCACCACGTAGACGAAGCCCGCCGCGATGGACTTCTTGATGACGTCGTCGCCGAGGCCGACCTGGTCCATCCGCAGGCTCAGGTTCGCCACCGCCGGTTTGGTGCCGTTCGAGGTCAGCCACTCCGCCGCGTCCACGATGGCGGAGTCGGGGCCGTTGCCCGAACAGTCGTTGCCGAGCACCTTCAGCCCGACGAGCTTGACCTTCTTGGCCACGCCGTAGGTCTTGCTGCCGATGGTGCCCGCGGTGTGACTGCCGTGCCCGTTGCAGTCCTTGCCGTTGCCGCCCACGAAGTCCTTGCCGATGGACGCGCGCCCCTCGTACTCGGGGTTCTCCGGGTTGATCCCGGTGTCGAGGTCGTACGCGGTGACGCCCTCACCCGTGTTCGGGTACGTGAAGCTCTTGTCGCGCGGCAGGTTCTTCTGGTCGATGCGGTCGAGGCCCCAGGTGGGGTTGGTCTGGGTGCCGACGGCACGCGCGGTGCCGTCCTGGTAGACCGCCTTGACCGCAGGATCCGCCGCGAGGCGCCGGGCCTGCTGCTCCGACAGGCCCTTGACCGAGAACCCGCGGAGCACGGTCTTGTACGCCGACCGGACTTCGCCGCCGTAGCGGCTGGTCAGCGAAGCCGAAGACTGCTCGACGGCCATGGTGCCGACCTCGTGAAGCACGACGATGTACTGGTCCCCGTAGTGCTGGTTCGCCTGCACGACAACGCCTTCCGCCTGCGCGGCGACGGCGTTGCCGGCGGCGAGCGCGGCGAGTGCGATGGCCGCGAAGGCCACCACACCGCCGCGCACGCCGCGGCGCATCAGAGACCTGCCACGTTCAGCAGTTTGTTGGTCGAGCCGGAACCGGGGCTGGTCACGACACCGTTGGTGGCGGCGGCGGCCAGACCGGAGGCCACGGCGGCGGGGTTGGCCGACGGGTGCGAGGTCAGGTAGATCGCGGCCGCGCCGGCGACGTGCGGCGTCGCCATCGAGGTCCCGCTCATCTGCTGGGTACCGCCACCGTTGCGCAGCGAGGTGATGTTGGTGCCGGGCGCGAAGATGTCGGTGCAGCTGCCGTAGTTCGAGAACGTGGACCGGCGGTCGTCGTTCTGCGTGGCGTTGACCGTGATGGCCTCCTTCACGCGCGCCGGGCTGGTGCTGCAGGCGTTCGTGTTGGAATTCCCGGAGGCCACCGTGTTGGTGATGCCCGCCGAGACCGCGCGGCGCACGGCGGCGTCGACGCCGTTGTCGGCCGGGCCACCGAGGCTCATGGTGAGCACCGACGGGCCCTTGGCGTTCTTGATGACCCAGTCGATCCCGCTGATGATCTGCGAGTACTGGCCGCTGCCCTGGCAGTTCAGCACGCGGACCGCGACGATCTTGGCGCCCTTGGCCACGCCGTAGGTGGCGCTGCCGACCGTTCCGGCGACGTGCGTGCCGTGGCCCTGGCAGTCCTTGGCGTCGGCGTCGTTGTCGATGAAGTCGTACCCGCTGGAGGCGCGGCCGCCGAATTCGGACTGGCGGTAGTCGACGCCGGTGTCGACGACGTAGACCGTCGCCCCCGCCCCGTCGTTCGGGTAGGTGTACTTCTTGTCCAGCGGCAGCTTCTGCTGGTCGATCCGGTCCAGGCCCCAGGTCGGGTTGTTCTGGGTGCCGGTGATGTGCGCGACGGCGTCCTGCTGGACGAAGTCCACGTTGGGGTCGGCGGCGAGGCGTTTGGCCTGCGCCTCGGTCATCTTCACCGAGAAGCCGTTCAGCGCGGCGCCGTAGGTCGCCTTCACCTGGCCGCCGTACTTGGCCGCGAGACCGGCGTCGCCGCTCTTCAACGAGACGATGTACCCGTCCGTGACCGCTCCCGGCGCACCGGCGCCGAGGATCTGCCCCTCGGCGGCCGTCGCCGACCCGGCGAAGGCCAGCGAGGCCGTCACACAGGCCCCGGCGAGCACCGCACCAGCGATCCGGTGACGTCGAAGTTCTCCACGCATTTCCTGAGCTCCGTTCACTCGAACAGGTGGTTCGCGTCGGCGAGAATCCGGGCCGACGCCGTGACGAGCAGTCACGCTGGAATCACTTTCGGGTGGCGGTACCTGCACGAACAAGCGAGGCAACGGTCCGTAGGACTACGTATCTAATAGGGAAAATCACCATCCCTACGAAAGTTGTGTGACCGTCCGAGCGGGTTCCGTGAGCACTGAATCCGCGCTTAAGCTGCGTTCACTCGAACGGTGTTGTTCGTGAAGCGGGGGTGACCCGGCATGGTGATCGGTGGCTGCCGACGCAGGACGAGCTCGCCAGTTCTCGTCGGCCGTGAAGCTGAACTACGCGAGCTCCTCGACGGCGCGATGCGCTCGCCGTCCGTGCTCATGCTCGAAGGCGAAGCGGGCGTGGGCAAGACCCGGCTCGCCACCGAACTGCTGGCCTGCCCCGAACTGGCCGGACGGCCGGTCTTCACCGGAAGCTGCCAGCCGTTGCGCGAGCCTTTCCCCTACGGCGTCGTCTTCGACGCGCTCAAGGACGTCCGCCCGGCGCGCGAACTCAACCCCGTGACCGGCGTGCTCGCGCCCTACCTGCCGGAACTCGCGGCCTTCCTGCCCGAGCCGCCCGCCCGGCTCGGCGATCCCCGCGCCGAACGGCACCGGCTCTTCCGCGCCGTCCGGGAGCTGCTCTGCGCGCTGGGCCCGCACATCCTCCTCATCGAAGACCTCCACTGGGCGGACGACGGCTCCCGGCGCCTGCTGCGGTTCCTGATGACCGACCCGCCCGCGGGCCTGACCCTCCTGCTCACCTACCGGCGTGAAGAGACGCCCGGCGGCATCCCGCTCGGCAGCGCCTACCGGCCCGCGCCCGGCACCACGCACGTACCCGTCACGCTCCGTCCGCTGGACCGCGACGGCGTCCAGGCGCTGGTGTCGGCCCTGCTCGGCGAGGCGAACGTGTCGGCCGAGTTCGCCGCGCGACTGCACGAGCGCACCGCGGGGCTCCCGTTCGTGGTCGAGGAGATCGTGCACGCCATCGGGGGTGTCGAGGGCGCGGTGCACGCCGACGGCGCGACCGCGCGACGCCTGCTGGACACGGTCGAAGTCCCCGCGCTGCTGCGGGAAGCGACCGTCGAGCGCCTCATCGCGCTGCCGTCGGCGGCGCGGCGGATCACCGAGGCCGCCGCCGTCCTCGGCACACCGTCCACTTCGGACCTGCTGACCGCCGCGGCCGCGATCGCCCCCGAACGCGCCCGCCGCGCGCTCGTCCTCGCGCTCGAACGCAACGTCCTGGTGGAGAGCGGTGAAGGCACCTACGGCTTCCGGCACGCGTTCGCCCAGCAAGCCGTGTACCGCGCCATTCCCGGCCCCGATCGCCAGGAGCTGCACCGGCGGGCGTCGCGGCTGCTGCGCGACCGCCTCCCGCAGTCCCTGGTGCGGCTCGCCGAACACTGCCGCAAAGCCGGCGACCGGGCCGGCGCCCTGAAGTACGGCGAAGCGGCCGCGGATCAGGCGTCGACGGTCGGCGATCTCGCCACCGCGACGGACCTGCTCCGCACCCTGCTCGACGAACCGGGCCTGCAACCGTCCGATGTGGACAGACTGGCGGTCAAGTTCAGCTCGGTGGCGTGCAACGGCCTCGCGCAGGCCGAGGTCGTCCCCGCGCTGGAGCGGCTGCTCACCGACGGCAGGCTGTCCGGACGGCTGAGCGGCGAGGTCCGGCTTGGCCTCGGGCTCCTGCTGGTGCGCCAGGCAGGCGGGCTGGAGGCGGCGAGGACCGAGATCGAGATCGCCGTCAACGACCTCTCCGACCGGCCCGACCTGGCCGGACGCGGGATGGGCGTGCTCGCCCAGCCGTGGGTCGGCGCGACGCCGCTGCGGGAACACCGGCGATGGATGGACCGGGTGGACGGCCTCATCGACCAAGCCACCGATCGGCGGCTGAAGATCATCCTGCTGGCCAACAACGCGGCGTCCCGGCTGCACATCGGGGACGCGCGCGGCTGGGACATGCTGGACCGGGCGCCCACCAGCGTCGGTTCGCCCGACGAGCAACGGCATCTTTCGCGGCTGCACTGCAACATCGCGGACGCCTGCGCCTGGACGGGCCACCACCGGCGGGCCAGGAGCCTGCTGCGCAGCGGGCTGCAGCTGGCCGCCGACTGCGGGGCGCCGTACGTCGTCAGCACCGCCAGCGCGACCGCCGTCCACACCGACTGGCTCACCGGGAACTGGGACGGCCTCGCCGAACGGGCCGACGCGCTGATCGACGAGTACCGCGACCTCCTGCCCGTGACCAGCGAACTGTGCCTGGTGCTGGGCCTGCTCGCCGCCGCCCGCGGCGAATGGGACGAGGCCGCCGCCCGGTTCGCCGGGACCGCGGCGGACCAGCCGGAGAACGCGTTCACGCCGGTCGTGATCGCGGCGCACGCCGGGATGGCGGGCATGCTGCTCGCGCAGGACCTCGGCGAAGCCGCCGTCACCCAGGCCGAAAAGGGACTGGAACTCTTGCGCGCCAAGGGTGTCTGGGCCTGGGGCGCGGATCTGCTCATGGCCGCCGTCGACGCGTACTGCGTCACCGGCCGGGAAGACCAGGCGGAGGCGCTGACCGACGAGTTCGAACGCGAGATCGGCGGTCTCGACGCGCCGTCCACCCATGCCGCGCTGGCCGCGAACCGCGGGCTCGTCTCGGCGGCCCGGGGCGACCACGCGACCGCGATCAAGGCCTTCGAGCAGGCGCGTACCCGGTTCGAAGCCCTCCCCGCGCCGTATCACGCGGCGCTGATCGCCGAACGGGCCGCGCGGTGCCGCCTGGCCGGGAACGAGGACGTCGCCGAGACGTTCGCCGCGCTCGCCGAAGCGTTCGACCGGCTCGGCGCCACCCGCGACGCCGCTCGATGCCGTCACGCGTTCCGGTCCACCGGCGCGGTCGCCCCGTCGCGACGCGGCCGCCGTGGGTACGGCGACGAACTGTCCCCGCGCGAACGCGACGTCGCCCGCCTGCTGGCCGCCGGGCACACCAACCGGGAGATCGCCGAGGTGCTGTTCCTGTCGCGGCGCACGGTGGAACAGCACGTCGCGAGTGTTCTGCGGAAGCTGAAGGTGCGGTCGCGGAGTGAGCTGGCGGGCCTGCGGTCCGCCTAGACGGCGGCCGCAGTCGGCAGTACCTACTGGACCTGAGGCACGGTCCGTGAAGGCCTCCTTGAGGGACTCTGGGTCCCTCAAGGAGGCCTTCACGGACTCGGCGATCGCCACTTTCGCCCCACAGGCACCAGTAGTCACAGCGGCCGCGCGTGAAGGCCCCCTTCCCTCGGCTGAGCCGAGGAAACTCGACCTTCACACCTTGCCAAGTACATGAAGGCCCCCTTCCTTGCGCCTAGCGCAAGGAAG
>NZ_JBHXJK010000124.1:0-25517 GCF_042723255.1 Amycolatopsis thailandensis | reverse complement strand
CGCCTGGCGCAAGGAAGGGGGCCTTCATGTACTTCAAGCGCGCGTCAGCGAACTCGCCACCCCCGCCGCCGCCCCCGCGGCACCACCACGGCCGCCGCGCCCAGCAGAGCGACAGCGACCACGACACCCACGACCACCGACCAAGCCGCCTGCCGCGCGGGCGCCACGTCCGGGCCGGACGCGACCACCACCGGTTCACGGCGCGCGGCCGCCGCGCCCTCCCCTGCCCCGGCGACCGAAGTCAGCGCCGCGAGCGGGTCGAGCACGGTGACCCCGGCGTGCGGGTACGCGGTGTCCCGCAGCCTCCTGGCGAGGTCGGCGGCCGTCGTCTCGGGCCGGTAGGAGCGGATCAGCGCCGCCGCGGCCGCCACGTGCGCGGCGGCGAACGCGGGGCCCGCGCCGACCGCGGCACCACCGCCCGGTCCCAGGCCTGCCACGAGATTCCCCGGTGCGGCAAGGGATCCGGGAACGGCCTTGGCGTCCGGTTTCCCGTCCGGGCCGAGCGCGGACACCGCGAGCACGCCGGGGAACGACGCCGGGTAGTACGGTCCCGGCGGGACGTCCCGGGAAGCGTCCCGGCCCGCCGCGGCCACGATCAGCGCGCCCGCCGCGATGGCCCGGTCGACGGCCTGCTTCAGCTCCGGATCCGCGTCGGTGACGGCCGCCGCGACACAGATGATCCGCGCGCCGCCCGCCAGTGCGGCGTCGAGGGCGCCGGCGATACCCGCCGCGCTCGCCGTGCCGTTCTTCTCCGTTCCGCGCACCGCGAGCACCCGCGCCGAGGGCGCGAGCCCGGACACCTTGGCACCGTCCACGACGGGCGCCGCGATCAGGCTCGCGACGACGGTGCCGTGCCCGACACAGTCCGTCCCGCCGTCACCGACCGGCTGCACCGGCAAGACCGACTTGTCGACTCCGGTGTCCACCACCGCGACGGTGACCCCGTCCCCTTTCGACAGCGCCCAAAGCCGGTCCACCCCGAGATAGGGCAGCTGCCACGGTACCGAAGGAACCTTCTTGCCCGACGCGGAAGTGCACGCCTGCCCGGCCTTCAACGTCTGCGGGATCTGCGGGAGCTCGGTGTCCTGCGCGGCCGCGAGACCGCCGTTCGCCAACAGGGTGAGCGTCACGCACGCCACGGCCAGGGGTCGCCTCATCGTCCCAGTCCAGCACGCCCCGCGCGGCCCGCCCAGGAAGAACCACCGGCAGGATCGCCCGCGCCGGTGAACCCGATCGGACCTCCCCCGCGTTGTCCTCGGTGGAGCCGAGGGCAGGTTCCGATCGGAGAACGACGAGGGGAGCGCTCGTGTCACGGCACGTGCTCACGGTGGACCGCGATCAGGGATATCGCACCATTTCGGCCGCGTTGCAGGACGCGCGCAACGGCACGGTGATCTCCGTGCTGCCCGGCCGCTACGACGAATCCCTGGTGGTGACCAAGGTCGTCACCATCGCGGCGAGCGACGCGCGTGGAACCGTGGAGGTGGTGGCGCGCCAGGGCAGCGCGGTCCAGCTCGCCGCCGAGGCCGTCAAGCTCACCGGTCTGGTGCTGCGGGGACAACACGAGGAACTCCCCGCCGTCGACATCGCCCGCGGACAGGCCGCGGTGGAGGACTGCGAGATCATCGGCGCCGCCTGGACCGCGGTGCTGGCCCGCAATTCGGGTTCGCTGGCGATGCGGGGCTGCCGGGTGACCAACCCCGGCGGCGCGGGGATCGTGGTCACCTCGCCCGCCCCCAGCACGATCGAGGACTGCGTCGTCGAACACGTGCGGACCTCCGCCGTCGTGATCGCCGAACGCGGGAACCCGATGGTGCGCGACTGCACCCTGCGGCACGCCAAGGGAAACGGCGTCTGCGCCAACGGACAGGCTCAGGGCACGATCCAGCATTGCGACATCTCCTCGACCGACCGGCCCGGGATCGCGCTCGAAGAGGACAGCGCCACGAAGGTGCTCGACACGACCGTGCGCGACACCGCGAGCGGCGTCTTCATCAGCACCCACTCGTCCCCCGTGCTCGAAGAATGCCGCACCACCAACACCACCGGCGACGGGATCACCGTGGCCGACGGCGCCGACCCGGTGCTGCGCCGCTGCCGGACGGCCAAGACCGGCGGCGCGGGGGTCCGGGTCACCGGGCGCTCGCGCGGCACTTTCGAGGACTGCGAGGTCTCCGACGCGACCGGGCCGGGCATCCACGTCGACGAGGCGAGCGGCCCGACGTTCAGCCGGACGACGATACGCGGCGGCGCGGCGGAAGGCCTGGTGGTCACCGACGGCGCGACGGCCGAGTTCGACCGGCTGGAGATCCGGGACGTGGCCGGCGACGGCGTCCTGGTGCGGGCGGCCGCCAATCCACTGCTGCGCCGGGC
Organism: Amycolatopsis thailandensis; assembly: GCF_042723255.1. Lineage (NCBI taxonomy): Bacteria > Bacillati > Actinomycetota > Actinomycetes > Pseudonocardiales > Pseudonocardiaceae > Amycolatopsis > Amycolatopsis thailandensis. The sequence continues at coordinate 23,144 of NZ_JBHXJK010000124.1, read as the reverse complement.
GACGCTCAACGCCTGCCGCGGCAACGGGATCGAGGTCACCGGCAACGGCCGTGGCCGGGTCGAAGACTGCGAAGTCCGCGACGCCGGGAAAGCCGGGCTCAGTGTCTCCGAAGGCGGAAGTCCTTACGTCAGCACACTTCGGGTGCATCAGTCGAAGCGGTCCGCCGTCCTCATCGGACCCGGCGGCGTCGGTTCCTTGCGTGACTGCGAAATCGGCGAGGCGGGCGAAGACGGCGTGCTGGTGCGGGACGGCGGCGAACTGATGCTGTCGCGGTCCTCCGTGCGGCGGTCCCGCGGCCACGGCGTGCTGGTTGAAGCGGGCGCGCGGGCGAAACTCACCGCCGACGAGGTCAGCGGGAACCGCCGGGACGGCGTCCGGATCGAGTCGGCCGAGCCGGTGAGCCTGGTGGACTGCGCCGTTTCCGACAACACCGGCGGCGGACTCCGCACGACCGTGCCCACCACCCGGCTGTCGGTGGAGAACCTGATCAGCAAGGCCAACGGCGCCCCGGACACCGACGGCACCACCGCGGCCACCGCCGAGGTCACGGCGGTCACCGAACCCGGCGAAGTACCCCAGAGCGCCGAAAGCGAGAGCGGACCGCTGGCCAGGCTGGAGGAGCTCGTCGGCCTCGGCGGCGTCAAGCACCAGGTGAAGACGCTGGTGAACTTGAACAAGATGGCGCGCCGCCGGGAGCAGGCGGGGATGGTCGCGCCGCCGACCAGCAGGCATCTGATCTTCGCCGGTCCGCCCGGCACCGGCAAGACGACCGTCGCCCGCCTCTACGGCAGCATCCTCGCCGAACTCGGGGTGCTGCGCGAAGGTCATCTGGTCGAAGTCGCCAGGGCCGATCTGGTCGCGCAGATCGTCGGTGGCACCGCGATCAAGACCACCGAGACCTTCACCAAAGCCCTCGGCGGCGTGCTGTTCATCGACGAGGCGTACACCCTGAGCGCGCAGAACAAGGGCAGCGGCCCGGACTTCGGCCGCGAGGCCATCGACACGCTGGTCAAGCTGATGGAAGACCATCGTGACGAGCTCGTGGTGGTCGCCGCCGGGTATTCGCTGGAGATATCCTCGTTCCTGCAGTCCAATCCCGGGCTGGCGTCCCGGTTCACCCGGACCATCGAGTTTGAGAACTACAGCACCGACGAGCTGGTGACCATCGTCGAGAAGATGTGCACCGCCCACCAGTACCAGGTGCCCGAGGACACCAGGAACGCCCTGTCCGTCCACTTCGGACAGATGGAACGCGGCGAGGACTTCGGCAACGGCCGCACCGCGCGCAAGGTGTTCGAGGAGATGGTGGACAGGCAGGCTTTCCGGCTAGCGAGCGACGCGGACGCCGACGACCAGAGCCTGTCGCTCCTGCTCGCCGCCGACGTCCCCGGGGACGCGGGCAAGGCCGTTCAGGGCGGCGACGACGGCGAGCTCACGGTGCTGCGGACGAAACTCGACTCGATGATCGGCCTCACCGGCGTGAAGGACGCGATCAACGATCTGGTGAACCTGATCTCCACCGCGCGGCAGCGACGGCAAGCCGGGCTGCCGGTCCCCGCGATCAGCAACCATCTCGTCTTCGCCGGCGCGCCCGGTACCGGCAAGACCACGGTGGCCCGGCTCTACGGCGAGCTGCTCGCCGCGCTGGGCGTGCTGCGCAAGGGGCATCTGGTCGAGGTCGCGCGCGCCGACCTGGTCGGCCGCTACGTCGGGCACACCGCGCATCTGACCAGGGAGGCGTTCGAGTCCGCCCGCGGCGGCGTGCTGTTCATCGACGAGGCGTACGCGCTGACCCCGGAGGGCGCCACGGGCGGCGACTTCGGCCAGGAAGCCGTCGACACGCTGGTCAAACTGATGGAGGACCACCGTGACGACACCGTGGTGATCGTCGCGGGCTACTCGGCGGCGATGCGGTCGTTCCTCGCCTCGAACGCCGGTCTCGCCTCGCGGTTCTCCCGGCACATCGAGTTCGAGAACTACTCCACCGACGACCTCGTCACCATCGTGCACCGGATGGCCTCGTCGAACGGCTACGAGTGCGCGCCGGAGACGGTCATCGCGCTCCGCCGTCACTTCGCGGGCGTGGAACGGGACGAAACCTTCGGCAACGCCCGCTACGCGCGCCAAGTCCTGGAGATCATGATGACCCGCCAGGCGGGCAGGCTCAGCACGACCGGCGCTCCCACCATCGCGGACCTGCGACTCCTCTCACCGGCCGACCTTCCCTGAGCTTCACCTCGCGACGCCATGGCAGGATTGGCCCGCCCTGCCTGGCGTCGTCGAGAGGAGTCCACGCAGCGTGGACAAGACCGCGTTCGGAGACTTCCTCCGCTTCTACCGGCTGCGCGTCCCGATGACGCAGGAGGAACTGGCCGAGCGGACCGGGATCAGCGTGCGCAGCATCAGCGACATGGAGCGCGGGCGGGTCCGCAGCCCGCAGCGGCGCACCGCGGAACTGCTGGTCGAGGGCCTGGGCCTGACCGGCAAGGAGGCGGACGACTTCACCGGCCTCGCCCGCTCCGGCCGACGCGGCGCGGTCGTCCCGGACGAATCCGCCCCCGCCGAGGCGCCCCGGCCCGTCGTCGTCGCCGCTCTGCCGCCCCACCTCACCGAACTGACCGGCCGGACGGCCGAACGACGGCTGCTGGACGAGGTGGCGGAGTCCGCGGCGTCGTCATCCCACCTTCAGGTCGCGGTGCTGCACGGACTCCCGGGCGCCGGGAAGACCGCGCTGGCCGTGGACGCCGGGCATCGGCACGCCCACCGGTTCGCCCACGGCTGCCTGTTCCTCGACCTGCGCGGCATGGACCCCGAACCACTCACGCCCGACCGGGCCGTGCACCGCCTGCTGCGCGGGCTGGGACTCGACGAACGCCAGTTCCCCAACGATCCCGAAGACCGGCTCGCCCTCTACCGGTCCCTGGTCCACGATCGCGAGATCCTGCTGATCCTCGACAACGCCGCCAACGAGGCCCAGGTGCGCCCGCTGCTCGCCACCAGCCCCGGCTCGATGGTGCTGGTGACCAGCCGGAGCACGCTGACGGGGCTCAACGCGAGGCACCGGCTCGCCCTCGACGTGCTGTCCGGCGAAGACGCGGTGGTCCTGCTCGGCGCCGCTGCCGGGGAGCGGCGGTTGAAGGCGGAACCGGACGCCGCGCGGCGCGTGGCGGAACTCTGCGGCGGCGTGCCGCTCGCCCTGCTCATCGCGGGCAACCGGCTGGCCAGCCGTCCACAGTGGACGATCGCGCATCTCGCCGACCAGCTCGAGAACGAACGGCGGCGGTTGTCCGTGCTCACCGCGGGCGACCTCCAGATCCGCACCGCTTTCGCTCTCTCGTACCACCATCTGGCGCCCGAAACCGCCCGGGTGTTCCGGCGGCTGGCGCTGCTGGACGGTCCGGACGTGTCCGTCGAGCTCGCCGCGGTCGCCGCCGGCAGCCCGGCGGACGACGTCGAAGCCGCGCTGGAGAAGCTGGCCGACGCCAGCCTGCTCGGCCTGAGCGGAACGCCGGGGCGATACACCACGCTCGATCTGCTGCGCGTGTTCGCCAAGGAGAGGCTCGAAACCACCGAGAACGCCGAGGACGTCCGGGAAGCCGCCGCGCGGGTCCGGAACTGGCTGCTCGCGGTCGCGACGAAGGCCGCGCAGTACTTCGATCACGACCGGACCGAGGTGACCGTCGTGATCGACGGACCCGATCCGGTGCCCGACCGGGAATCCTCGGCCCGGTGGCTGGCCGAGGAACAGCACCATTGGCGCGGGGCGCTGCGGTCGGCGGCGGCGCTCGGCGCGGACGGTCAGGTGCTCGAACTGGCCGAGGCCATGCACTGGTACTCGGATCTGCGGGGCACCGGCCCGCTCTGGCGCGAGGTGTTCGGCGCGGGCGCGGCGGCGGCCGGGGCGCTGGGCGACGTCCGGTCCGCGGGTGAACAGCTGAACTACGTGTCGTGGGCGCTCTACGCGCTCTGCGGGGATCCGCACGCCGCGCGCGAGGCGCACGAACGGGCGGTGGCGGCGGCGACCGAAGCGGGCGACCTGCTGGTCCAGGCCTGGGCCTGGTACTACGGGGCCGCCATCACCCGGCGGCTCGGCTCCCCGCGCGAGGCCGCGCTGATGACCAGGCGGTCCGTGGAGTTGTTCGAGCGGGCGGGATATCCGAACGGCCGTCATCTGGCGCTGTCCCTGCTCGGCAGCATGCTGCACACCCTCGGCGAGTACGGCGAGGCCGTCACCGCGCAGCGCGAGAGCGAGGCCTACTACCGGGGTTCGGCCACCGCGCCGGGCAACGACGAACTGCTGTCGATGGTCCTGACCCGGCTCGCCGACAGTGTCGCGGCGACCGGCGACGTCGCGACGGCGCTGGCTCTGCTGGACGAGGCCGAGTCGCTGTTCCGCAGGCATGGCGCGACCTTCGCGGTGGCGAAGGCGCAGCATCTGCGCGGCCAGGTCCTGTTCAAGGCGAACCGGCTGGCCGAGGCCGAGGAGCAATTGGTTTCCGCCCTCGCCGAAGCGCGCTGGTCCGAAACCAAGATCGAGATCCTGATCCAGCTGGCGAAACTGACCGAAACCGCCGGGAAACCCGCCGAGGCCAAGGCGCACCGGGTGCGCGCTCTCGCCGAATGCGCCCGGTACGAAACGCCGTTCGCCCGGCAGACGGGGCACGAGCTGGCCGCCGAACTCGGTGTCGCGGTGTCCGAATCGGCCTGATCACCACCCCGCGGCGGTGACCCCGCTGCCGGCCAGCACCTCGGTCATCGCGATGGTCGCGTGGTGCACGCGGGACTTGACCGTCCCCACCGGGACGCCGATGCTCGCGGCGGCCCGCTGCCGGGTGCGGTCGAGCCGGTAGACCTCGTCCAGCGCTTCCCGCTGGATCGGGGTCAGCTGAGCCAACCCCTCCTCGACGACGCAGCGTTCGAGGACCTCGTCGGCGAAGTCGGTGTCGCCCGGCAGCAGGTCGAAGTCGTCGTCCCCGAACACCACAGGGCGGGCCTTGTCGCGGCGCGCCCAGTCGACGACGAGGTTGCGGGCGACCCGGAACAGCCACGGCCGCGGCGGGATGCGCTTCTCGATCAGGGTCTCGCTGTTGCGCCACGCCCGGAACAGGCATTCCTGCACGACGTCCTCGGCCCGGTGCGGGTCGGTGGGGAGCAGCCCGCGGGTGAAGCGCAGCAGATGGACCCGGTGCTCGGTGTGCAGCGCCGCGAGGAAAGCGTTCCCCTCGGCCGACGGCGCCCTGTCCGCCAGCGAAGTCACCTGCGTACCGCGGTGGCCTGTCACGCCGACCTCCCTGACTAGTTGGCGTCCTTGACCTCATTCCACCGGTCGGAGTAGCCCGCGACCATGCGGAAGGACCGGCAGAACTCCGCGTCGGCGGGTTCTTCCGGTCCTTCCGCCACTCACCGGTCCCCGTGCCCGCCGGGTGCGGCGCTGCCGGTGTATTCCGGGAGGCCGGCGACCAGTTCGGCGACGTCCGGCACGTTCCGGAACCGGCGCCGGTGGACGTCGGCGATCTTCGCGCCGATCTCCGGATCCGGGTCGTCGGTGATGTCGTACGACACGAATCTGTCGATCAAGGGCAGCCCGGTCCGGTCCATTTCGAGATGCGCCGGATGGTTCATGTACTCCTCGTACCCCTCGATGTCTTCGAGCAGCGTGACGGCGCCGTAGTCGAACCCCCCGCCGAAGTCGGGGCCGACGACGCGCGCCTTGATCACGGGGATGGCGTCGACGTGCTCGCTCATCCGCGCGAGGCCTGCCGCCTTGGCTTCCTCGGTGACATCGGGTTTGAGCGTGAACCGGACGCAGTGATAGATCATCGGACTCTCCTTCACTCGGAACGGAAAACAGCGGCGTGATCGCGGGCGAAATCGGTGACGTCGCGCGCGGGTGCGCCGGTCAGGTCGGTGACGGACGTGTGCACCTCGGCGGCTTCGCCCCGGGCGTAATGGGCGTAGTCCTCGAGGAGGCCTTCGAGCTGCCACGGCGGCAGCAGGCCGGTCAGCCCGGCGGCGAACCGACCGGCGGAGGTGGCGTGGAAGGCGACCTCCCGCCCGAGTGCGCCGGAGAGCGCCTCGGCGATCTGGTCGTGGGTCACGGCGCGAGGCCCGGTCAGCGTGTAGGTGCGGCCGGTGTGTCCCGCCTCGGTCAGCACGACCGCGGCGGCGTCCGCGATGTCCCTGGTGTCTATGGCGCTGACGGCGGCGTCGCCGATGGGGGCGGTGAAGAAGCCCTGCGAGATGGTGGCGGCGAAGGCGAGCAACGCTTGCAGATAGAGGTTGGGGCGTAGCACGGTGTGGCCGATCCCTAGCTCCTGTACGTGCGCTTCGACCCCGGCGTGCCAGCGAAGGAACCGCACCGGCGAGTCGGCGCGCGCCGCGTATTGCGAAAGCACCACGAGCCGGTCCACCCCGGCGTCGCGGGCGAGGTCGGCGAACCGCGTCTGGACCTCGGCCGCGTCGGGAGCGGAGGGACTGTTGAGGAAGATCGCGTCGGCACCCTTCAGCGCCGCGGCGACCGATTCCGGGTCGCGCAGATCGGCGACGACGGTCTCCGCGCCGGGAACGACGCGGCCCGAGTCGCGGGTCATGGCCCGGACGGTGACGCCGCGGTCCAGCAGGGCGGGGATCAAGGCCGATCCGACGGTTCCGGTCGCGCCCGCCACCAGCACTGTGTCCATTGTGGAGCGTCCTTTCAGGAGCGAAGACGCCGTCGGGTCCCGACGGCGGAGACGATCGATACCGCGAGGGCGATGACGACGAGCGCGGCCTCGCCGAGGAAAGCGGTCGTGAACGAGATGTCCCCGTGCGTTCCCCCGGCGCCGATGGCGATCCCGGCGAGCGTGGCCAGCCCGACCGCGCCGCCCAGCTGCTGCGCGGCGTTGACGAGTCCGCTGAGCAGTCCCGATTCGCCGTCCGCGCTGTCGCGGACCGCCATCGCGGTGGCGTTGACGGCGGACAGCCCGAGTCCGGCGCCGATCAGCAGGAACGCGCCCAGCAGACTGACGGAGAACCCACTGGTCGTCGGATCCAGTGCCAGCCAAAGGAAACCGGCGAGCAGGACGGCGAGGGCGGCAGGCAGCGCGCGGCCCACCCCGGCCCGTTTGGCCGCGAGCGGCGCGACGACGCTGCCCACGATGATCATGACGGCGATCGGGAGCTGGGCCATCCCGGCCGCCAGCGGGCTCATCCCGAGTTCTTCCTGCTGGTACTGGGGAAGGAAGAAGAACAAGCTCGTCAAGGTGCCGCCGATCAGCACCATCACCAGGTTCGCCGTGACCACCGCTTTCCGGCGGAACACGCCCAGCGGGATCAGCGGGCGGGCGGAGCTCCGCTCGACGAAGACGAACGCGATCAGGGAAACGAGACCGGCCACCAGGCCGGCGATCGTGCCGGGGGCGGTCCATCCGGCGTCGGAGGCGGAGACCATGCCCAGCGCGAGCCCGGAGATCCCGAGGGTGATCGTCACGGCGCCCAGCGCGTCGAACCGGCCTGGCCTGCCGGGCACGGGCGGCACCGAACGCCACACCACGATCGCGCCGATGACACCGAACGGCACCGGCGTCACGAACACCGCCTGCCAGCCGAGCAGTTCGGTCAGCGTTCCGCCGAGGAAGACGCCGATGAGACTGCCCGCCCCCGCGACGGCGCCCCAGACGCCCATCGCGCGAGTGCGTTCCGCGGGCGACGAGGCGAGGCCGAGCACGAGCGAGAGCGCCGCGGGCATCAGGACGGCGGCCCCGATCCCCTGCCCGATCCGCCCGGCGATCAGCATCCCGCCGCCGGTGGCCAGCGCGCAGAAGGCCGAGGCCGCGAGATACACGGCCATTCCGGTCAGGAACACCTTCCTGGCCCCGAGTACGTCTCCGAGGCGGCCGCCGAGCAGCAGCAAACCGGCGAACGCCACCAGATAGCTGTCCACGACCACCGTGAGTTCGGCGGCGGTGAGTCCCAGGCCCTGCCGGATCGTGGAGCCGGCGAGGTTCACCATCGCGGCGTCGAGGATGACCAGGAACATGGCTGTCGCCAGGCCGGTCATCGCCACCCCGCGCGAGGTCTGTTTCGTCGCTCGTACTGTCATGCCGCAACGATCGCGCGGGCCCGCCCGCGTTCGCGTCGGCGACAATCACCTAGCTCGCCTCGCTAGGGTTCGGACCATGGCCTCGACGTCCTCCCGCTCGCTCGTCGGCAGGCGAGACGAAATCGATCGTCTTCTCGCCCTCGTCCGCGCCGCGGGCCGGGGTGAAGGCGGCGTGCTCGTACTCCGCGGCGAGCCGGGCATCGGCAAGAGCGCGCTGCTGGACCACGTCGAACGCACGGCACCGGAGGGCTTCCAGCTCATCCACGCGTCCGGGTCGGAGTTCGAGGGCGAGCTGCCGTTCGCGGCGTTGCACCAGCTCTGTGTTCCGGCGCTGGCGCATCTCGACTCGCTGTCGGCTCCCTACCGTGATTCCCTCCTCGTCGCCTTCGGGCTGGCCGACGGCGCGCCGGACCCGTTCCGCGTCGGCCTCGCCGCGCTGGAACTGCTGACGGCGGCCGCGGGGAAGCGTCCGCTGCTGTGCGTGGTCGACGACGCGCATTGGCTGGACACCGCCTCGGCGCGGGCGCTGACGTTCCTGGCGAGGCGGATCGCGGCCGAGCCGATCGCGATGGTGTTCGCCGCCCGTGACCAGGACCCGATCCGCGGGCTGGACGAGCTGCCCGGGCTGACGGTCACGGGCTTGAGCGACGCGCACGCGCGTGCCCTGCTGGCCGAGGAGAAGACCGTGACGCTGGACGAGAGGGTGCGCGACCGCCTGCTCGCTGAGGCCCGCGGGAACCCGCTGGCCCTGATCGAGCTGCCCAAAGCGGGCGGCTTCGCGCCGCCCGCGCCGTCGCCGATCGCGAGCCGGATCGAGCGGAGCTTCCGGGCGAGGATGGCGGAACTGCCCCCGGACGCCCGGCGGCTGCTGATCCTCGCGAGCGCCGATCCCACCGGCGACCCGGGGCTGCTGTGGGCGGCCGCGCGGCGGCTGGACATCGACGTGGCCGCCGCGAGCGCCGCCGCCGAGGCGTCCGGGCTGATCCTGTTCGGCACGCGTGCGCGCTTCTGTCATCCGCTGGCCCGCTCGGCCGCCTACCTCGCGGCGGAACCGGAGCGTCGGCAGGCGGCGCATCGGGCACTGGCCGAGGCCACCGATCCGGGCACCGCCCGAGACCGGCAGGCCTGGCACCGGGCCCAGGCCACGATCGGGCCGGACGAACAGGTCGCGGCGGAGCTGGAACTGTCGGCGTCCCGGGCGCAGGCCCGTGGTGGCGTCGCGGCCGCCGCCGCGTTCCTCGAACGCGCGGCGGCGCTGTCGCTCGACCCCGGCAAACAGATCGAACGCACGCTCGCGGCCGCGCGGACGACGCTCGAAGCGGGCGGGACGGAAGCGGCGGCGGACCTGCTGGCCAGCATCGACACCGACAAACTGGAAGTCCCCCAGCACGCTTCCGTCGACCTGCTGCGCGGGCGGATCGCCTTCGTCCAGGGCGCGGACGGGGCCGTCCGGGGGCCGGAACTCATCCTGGGGGCCGCGCGACGGCTCGCCACCGTCGACCCGGAACGGTCACGCGAGTGCTTCATCGCGGCGCTGGAGATGGGGCTCGTCGTCGGCAGGGCCGCGGGCGTGCTGGACCGGGTACTCGACGCGGCCCGCTCGGCACCGGCGGCGTCGCGGACGCCGGATCTCCTCGACGCGCTCGTGCGGTTGAACACCGAGGGGCATCACACCGGCTTACCGGCGCTTCGCCAGGCCCTCACCGGCGACGACGCCGGCTGGACGCGGACACCGGCCTTGGCCACCGTGCTCGCGGGCGAACTGTGGGACATCGGCCTGCACGCGACGATCGTCGACTGGCTGGTGCGGACCGGACGGGACACGGGCGCGCCGATGACCATCCGGCTCGGCCTGTCCCAGGTGGCGCTGCACGCGGTGCTCACCGGGGATTTCGGGCGGGCGATGGCCGCGATCGCCGAGGAGGAGGCGATCGCCGACGCCGTCGGCGATCCGCCGCAGCTCTACCCGAGGGTGCATCTCGCGGCGCTGCGCGGCCGCCGTCAAGAAGTGCTCCACCTGTCCGTCGAGGCGACGAAGCGGGGCAACGGCCAGCTGACCGCGAACGCCCACTGGGCGACGGCCGTGCTGTACAACGGCCTCGCCGAATACCCGGCCGCGTTGGAGGCTGCGAAACGGGCCGTGGCGAGCGGCGATCTGTTCCTCACCGGCATCGCGCTGCCCGAACTGGTGGAAGCCGCGGTCCGATGCGGCGAGGAGGCCGTCGCGCGATCGGCGCTGGAATCCTTGACACAGCGCACAGAACCCGCGGGAACCGCGTTCGCCCTCGGAGTGGAGGCGGGCGCGCGGGCGCTGCTCAGCGACGCGGAAGACGACTACCTGGAGTCTCTCGAGCAGCTGACGAACAGTCCGCTCCCGGCGCACCTCGCGCGGGCACACCTGCGGTACGGGGAATGGCTGCGCCGCGCGGGCCGCCGTCGCGACGCACGCGAACACCTGCGCACCGCGCACGAACAGCTGTCGAAGATCGGGCTGGAGGCGTTCACCCGGCGGGCCGCCGACGAGCTGCGCGCGACCGGGGAAGTGGCGCGCAGCCGCTCCGAACGCTTCTACGACCACCTGACCATGCAGGAGATGCACATCGCGCGCCAGGTCGCGGCGGGCGCGACGTCGAAAGAGGTGGCGACGCGCCTGTTCGTCAGTCCTCGGACGGTGGACGCCCACCTCCGCAACATCTTCCGCAAACTCGGCATCACCTCGCGCAGGCAGCTCAGGGACATGCCTGATCTCGGTGAATCCCCGGCCCAGGTCTAGAGCCTGCCGCCGAGCAGCTCCGCGAGCTCGCCGTAGCCGGGGATGTTGGCGCTCAGCGGACTGCCCGCGAGCGTCAAGTACGCGATCCGGGCCTCGCCCCGGCTCCGTTTCACGGTGGCCACCAACGTGTCGAGGTCCTCACTCATGCACCAAAACGCCCCGTCCCCGGCGTCCGGCAAGGGCTTCGCCTGCCCCTCGCCAAGGCATTGGTCCTCGGCGACGCCGAGCAAGGCCTCCGGCGCCGTGTTCCCGGGCGCGGCGGTCACCATGAGGCTGCCGACCTCGGAACCGTCGTCGACACGGCTGAAGTCACAGGCGTAGTTGACGCTCTTCTGCCCTCGCATGACTTCCTGTTCCGCCGATCGATAGACGGCCTTCGCGCGCAACGCCCCTTGAAGTTCTTCGACGCCGAGGAACACGCATGCCGCCGAAACGACCTCAGGCGAGGTCGCCGGAGCCCAAGTCGAAGAAGGGGCCGCCGCCGGACTCGGGGAAGGCGCGGAAACCACATTCCCTTCGCCTGCCGCACAAGAGCAACAGAAGGCCATCACCGACAACGAAAGCGCGGCGAAGAGCCGCGAGTTCTTTTTCATGCCGAACATCCCCCACCCAAAACCGAATCCTCCGGGGTGGAGGTTACCCGGCCGATTCCTGATCGCGGATTCGCCCCGGGAATGATCCGATCACCCGTTGTCGGAACTTTTCCGACTTTTCACTTATCCGGTTTCCGTGTTTTCCGGCACCTCCGCCCGGTTCAAGCGGCGGTAGTGCGAGCGGGCTATGGCATCCGGCTGCCGACCGGCCCCATAATCGCTGCCCGTGGTCCTTGTGTCCGTCCACCCGGGAGGCCGTCACCGTGAAAACACTGGACCGCGATCGCACTCCGGTACGGTTCACCGTCCTGACCTCGGTGACCGGTGGACTGGTGCTCGCCGGGATCCTCGCATTGCTCCGCGGCGACGCGCTGATCGCGAAAGTGCCCGCCTGGACCGTTCTGGCCGCGGGCTCGCTGGCCGCGATCCCGCTGATGCTGCGCCGAGCGCCGTGGACCAGGCGGCCGCGCCAGGCATTCCTGGTGACCTCGGCCTTCAGCCAGAAGTACTGGGTCGCCGGTTTCGTGCAACGTGTGCACGTCGTGCTGGACCGCAGCGGTATCGACCTGGTGCTGAAGGTGCCCGACCGGGATTACGACGCCGCCGCGCAGGCACACCACCTGCGCAGGATCCTGGCCGCGCGCCGCGGTTATCTCGGCGGGGTCATCGTCGCGACCGAAGTGCACCGGCTACGTCCGGATCTGGTCGAATTCTGCTCCGAATTGGCCCTGCCGGTGGTTTTCACCGACATCGAACCTTTCGACGACGAAGCCGACTACCCTGCCAACACCACCTTCGTCGGCTATCTCAGCCGCGATCTCGGAAACCTCGCTGGTCGGTGGCTGGTCACGCACTTCCGGCAACGGGGCACGCGACGGCCACACGTGCTGATCGTGGCCAGCCAACAGCATCCGGCGCGGCAAGACCATTGCGCGAGCGTTCTCCGGACGGAGTTGACCGACGTTTCGATCACCATCGACGACAGCTGCGCCTTTCAGCGGCCCCGCGCCTATGACGCCGTGCAGTCCCACATTCGCCTGCTGGCCGCGAAGCAAGGACACCTGGACGCCGTTTTCTGCACCAACGACGAGATGGCGCTGGGGGCCGTCGACGCGCTTCGGGCGACGACTTCCCCGGTCACGGCGGACACCGTGGTCATCGGTGTGGACGGAACCACCGAGGCACGCACCCTGATCGACACCGGAACGAGCCCCTTGCGGGCCACCGTGGTCCAGGATTCCCACAGCCTGGCCGAAAGCGTCGTCCACGCGCTGGAATCCATGCACGAACGAGGCAAGGCGACCAAACGCACCGTGCTCACCCCGGAGATCTACGAAATCAAGTGAGGGACACGACGAAATCATAGAGTCGACGATGTGGGTACTCTCGAATCGAGCGGAATTTCGACCAAGGGGAGGAAACATGTCGGAAAACGATTCGATCCCGGCCCGTCAGGCCGCCGTCGCACTCGCCACGGACCGGTTCGGCGCCGACCACCGGGAGACCTTGAAAACCCGGAACCTGCTCGGCTTCGCCCTGCACCGCGCCGGCAGAGTGGAAGAAGCCGAACGTGAGCTACGTGCCGCGAAGGACGACTGTTCCCGCGTTCTTGGTGCGACCGACTCGGAAACCCTGTTCGGCCACAGCCTCCTGGCGTACCTTTTGCTCGACTCCGGCAACGTGAACGAAGCGGCTCAGCAGCAACGCGCGCTGGTCGAGGCGTCGGAAACCGCTCTCGGCGAGCGCGACCCCATCACTCTCGGCCGACGCGTGAACCACGGCGTGATGCTCTACCACCTCGGCCGGCTGGAAGCCGCCGAACGAGAACAACGCTCCACCCTGGAACTGTGCGAACAAGTCCTCGGCGCCCAGCACCCCGCCACTTCCGCCTGCCAGCTCAGCCTGCGAACGATTCGGGACGCTCCCCCCGAATAGCCGGGGCCGGTCATCCCCGCTCGTCCCATTCCGGCGCGTCGACGAAGTGGACGTCGTACCGTTCGTGGATTCGCTCGATCTCCGCAGGCTCGACGTCTCCGCGAAGAATGCCGGGCAGGGCGCGGAAATATTCGAACCGTTCGACGCCGGGCGCCAACGTGATGAGGACGTCCGCGGCCAGCTCCGGCGGCGCCGCGAAAGCGTGCCGGACACCCGGCGGGATCACGACGTAGCCGCCTCGCTCGACAGTGACCGTCTCGCTGCCCACCAGCATCCGCAGCGCCCCGTCGAGGACGTAAAAGGCCTCCGCGGATTTCTTGTGGTAATGCGGTTTCGTACCGGCTTCCCCGGCCCGCAAGGAAAGCCGGTTCGCGCCGAGGAGCCCGCCTGTGTGCTCGCCATCGGCAAGCAACCACAGCGCGGGCTTCTCGATGACCTCCGCGTCCTTCTCCTGCAACACCCAAGCTTCGCGTGCCATCGCAACCCCCATCTAGTTGAAGTCTTCAACCAACGCTAGACCGAAGTGGTTGAAGGCGTCAACTGTTACCGTGGACATCGTGACCAACTGGCTCGACACCGACCAGCAGCGTGACTGGCGTGCGTTCATCGAAGGATCCGTCCGGTTCGTCGACCTTCTCGACCGCCGGCTGCGCGAGCAGCACGGGCTTTCCTTGGCGGAGTACGAACTCCTGGTGCGACTGTCCGAAGCCGACGACGGCTCGATGCGCATGGCGGACCTCGCGAAGTCGGCGTACTACTCGCGCAGCCGGCTCTCGCACCGCGTCAACGGCCTGGAGGTCCGCGGCCTGGTCCGACGGGAGACGACCGCCGACGACGGCCGCGGCGTGCGCGCGCGGCTCACCGACGAAGGGCGCGAAACCCTGCTTCGCGCGGCTCCGGACAACCTCCGCACCGTCCGCGCGCACTTCGTCGACGTGATCGAACCCGAAGACCTGCGGGCGGTCGGGCGCGCCATGCGCGCCGTCTCCGAACAACTCGACTCGTGAGCGAATATGGCGCGCCCGGCTACCTACCACCCTGACGTTCTGGCTGCGGTCGCTCCCCGTCCCAGTCCGTGAAGGCCTCCTTGAGAGACCCTGGGTCCCTCAAGGAGGCCTTCACGGACTAGCGGATCGTCACACACGCGCCAGCAGCCTGACCTGCGCGAGGGTGGCGGTCCCGCGCCAGCCGGGCTCGACGGTGCGGGAGACGCGGTGACGAGGGAAGATCCCGGACGTCCAACGTCCGGAATCCTCCCCCGTCGACCACACCACCATCCAGCCCCACCCCGCACCACAACGAAACACGGCCTCACCCACGACAGACCCAGGACGTTCACTGCCCCGACTCCCCCACCAACGAGATCGAGCGTGGAGGATCCGGGACGTTCAACGTCCCAAATCCTCCACGCTCGCCAGCCACACCAATGGGCAGGCAGATACGAGTTCGCCAGAACCCGAATCCCCACTCACGACCACCTCGACCTGACGCGCCCCAGCAGACCCGACGTCGCGACACCCATCCCACCGCGCCTCTCCTTTGTGGACAGTCGAGATCGAGCAAGGCCTAAGCTGTCCACATGGCACGATTCGACGAGATCCTGGCGACCTTCTGGGGAAACGGTGACTACGGCGTCCAACAGCCACTGACCGACGAATCGGCGCGGGAAGCGGAGAAAGTGCTCGGCGTGACGCTGCCGTCGGCATTGCTCGACCTTCTGCGCGTCCAGAACGGCGGAAGCGTCGCTGCCGCCCACGACGCGTTTCCCACGTCGCGGCCGACGTCGTGGAGCGAAGACCACGTCCCGTTCGACCAGCTGATGGGCATCGGGCGCCGCGACAGGACGACTTCGTTGCTGGACACCCCCTATCTGGTCCAGGAGTGGGGCCTACCGGAACCGCTGGTGCTGCTCTCCGGCGATGGGCACTCCTGGATCGGACTCGACTACCGCGCGTGCGGACGAGACGGTGACCCCTCGGTCACATGGTTCGAGTCCGACCCCGAAGTGGAACTCGCGCTGGCCCGTGACTTCCGCTCATTCATCGAGGGGCTCGTTCCCAGCCACGTCTTCAGCTGACACGCTCTGCCGTATCACCAGGTGACGGGCAGCTCCCGCACCGTGTAGAAGATCGCGTTCTCGTCGAATTCCAGTTCGCGCAAGGGTTTCGCCAGGGTCAGGGTCGGCACGCGCCGGAAGAGCGTGCCGAAGACGACCTGAAGCTCCACTCGCGCCAGCGGAGCGCCCAGGCACAGATGCCTGCCGTAACCGAACGCGAGATGGTGACGGGGTTTGCGGCGGACGTCGAGCAGGCCGGGGTCCGGGAAGACGGAGTGATCCCGGTTGGCGGTGCTTTTCACCGCGATGATGCCTTCGCCGGCGCGGATGAGCCGGCCGCCGATCTTCAGGTCTTCTCGCGCGACACGGCGGGCTTCGGTGTGGGTGACGGACAGATGGCGCAAGAGTTCTTCCACGGTGTCGGCCACCACCGCGGGATCTTCGCTGTCCCGGACGGCGCGCAGCTGATCCGGATGGGTCAGCAGCGCGACTGTGCCCAAAGTGATCATGCTCGCGGTCGTGTCGTGCCCCGCCACCAGAAGCAGCTGACCCAGTGTCGCGATCTCGTGTGGCGTCATCGCACCGGTCCGGAATTGCCCGACGGTCAAGGCACTGAGCAGGTCTTCGCCCGGCTCGGCGTCCCGTTCCAGCACCAGGTTCTCCAGGTAGGTGTTCAGCTGTTCGCTGGCGGCCAGCGCTTTCCCGGGATCGCCTTCGTCCATAACGAGTGTCCGGGCGACTCCTTGGAAGTAGTCGCGGTCGGCGTAGGGCACGCCCAGCAGTTCGCAGATCACTTGTGACGGGGCCGGTAACGCGAAGGCCTCGACCAGATCCACCGGCCGCGGACCGGCGAGCATTTCGTCGACGAGGTCGTCGACGATCCGCTGGATCGCGGGCCGCAGAGCCTCCATCTTCTTGATCGTGAACTCCGGCGTCAGCAGCCGCCGCTGCACGGTGTGTTCCGGCGCGTCCATCTGCATCAACGTTTTCATCCTGGTGTCGCGGGCCTTGCTCACCGGATTGGCGTGCGGGAAGGCGGGCCGCGTGGCGTCGACACTGACGCGCGGGTCGGCCAGCACCGCACGCACGTCCTCGTGCCGGGTGACCAGCCACGGCGTGCTGCCGTCCCACAACCGCACCCGGGACACCGGATCGAGCTCGGCCAGCCGGGTCAGTTCCGGCGGCGGCGCGAGCGGGCAACCGGCCGCGCGAGCCATCGGGAACTGGGGCACCGTTTTTTCGTCTGTCATGGAATCCTCCCGGTGTCGGCATTCGTGCCTTCGCAGCATGGCGGCGCGGGAGACCCCGGTAATCGGACAAAAAGGATGTGATATGCGTCATATTCAAAGCCGTCGGGCGCGAATCGCCGTCGTGGTGGTGGACTGCCCCGACCCGCAAGCCCTCGCGCCCTTCTACGAAGCGCTTCTGGGCGTGAGCCGCACAAGGGACGGCGCGGACCATGTGCGGCTGACACTGGGCGACGGCCAGCCGGATCTCGCCCTCCATCGCACCGATCATTACGTCCGCCCGGACTGGAAGCGGGGCGAGCCCGCGCAGCAGCTGCACCTCGATCTCCTCGTGGCCGACCTGGACGAAGCCGAGCAGGAGGTGCTCACCCTCGGCGGGCGCCTGCTCGACGGTTCCGACAAGCCCATCGGATACCGCGTCTACGCCGATCCGGTCGGGCATCCGTTCTGCCTGGTCACCCCGGAGGGGCTTGGCTGACTCGCCGAAGCCGTCGCTCAGTCGTCGGCGTCACAGTAAATGTCAGACATTCGGTGTTAGGGTCCCCTTATGAACGAACTGCGTGCGCCGCGCCGGGTCGCGAGCTTGTCGGCGCAACTGGTGGACACCCTTCGCGAGAAGATCGCCTCCGGCGCCTGGCCCGTGGGGACGCGGATCCCGCCCGAACACGATCTGGTCGAGCAGCTCGGCGTCGGGCGCACGACGGTGCGCGAAGCGCTCGGTGCGCTGGCGCATCTGGGTTTGCTGGAAGCCCGGCGGGGCGACGGAACCTACGTCCGGGCGTCGAGCGAAATGCACTCGGTCCTGTTGAGGCGCGCCGACGCTTCCCGGCAAAGCGACGTGCTGGAACTTCGCGCGGTGCTGGAGGAGTACGCCTCGGGCCTGGCCGCGGCGCGGCGCACCGAGGAAGACATGGTCCGTCTCCGGCGGCTCCTCGACGAGGCCGAGACGATCGCGGGCTCCCAGGAGGTGACCCTCGCCGCGGAGGCCGACGTGCGCTTCCATCAGGCCGTGGTGAAGGCCGGCGGGAACCCTTTGCTCACCGAGGTTTACGACGTCCTCAGCGCGGCGGTCGCCGAGCAGATCGGCGACACGCTGTGGCCCGCCGCGACCGCCGCCGAGCATGCCGATCTGCACCGGAGTCTCGTCGAGGCGATCGCCGCCCGCGACGAGGTCGGCGCCCGCTACCGCGCCGCCGAGATCGTGAAGCTCACCGAGACCGGAACGGACCGCCGGAAATGACCTCTCCCACGACGACCAGAAGCGATCCGGCCCGCACCACACCCGCCCTTTCGGCCGGTCTCGTGATCGCGATTCTCCTGGTGGCGGCCAATCTGCGCGCGACCTTGACCGGCGTGGGCACGCTGCTGCCGTCCATCCAGCAGGCCACCGGGCTGACGGCGTCGGCGAGTGGCGTCCTGAACACGGTGCCACTGCTCATGTTCGCGGTGACTTCGCCCTTCGTCGGACGTCTGTCGCACCGGTTCGGCACCACCCGTCTGCTCGTGGCCGCCCTCGCGGTGCTGACGGCGGCCACCGTGCTCCGGTCCCTGCCGTCGCTGGTGTGCCTGTTCGCCGGGACCGTGATCCTCTCGGCGGCGATCGCGATCGGCAATGTCCTGCTGCCGACGATGATCCGCACCCACGTCCCCGGTCCGAAGGCGCACACCGTCAACGCCCTCTACGTCACCGCCATGGGCCTGGTCGCCGCCGTGTCATCCGGGATTTCCGTTCCGCTCGCCAAGGCACTCCCCGGCGGCTGGCGTTCCGCGCTCGCCTGGGGAGTGGTGATCGCCCTCGCCGCTCTCGTCGCGTGGCTTCCCCGGCTGCGCGAGCCACGGCCGGACGCCGGCGTCCGGACACGCGGAAAGCACGCTCGGACTCCCTGGGGATCCTGGCAGGCGTGGCAGGTTTCCTTCTTCATGGGCCTGCAATCCCTCGTCTTCTACACCGCCATCGCCTGGCTGCCCAGCATCCTCGCCGACCAGGGCATGAGCACCGCGGCGGGCGGCTGGACGCTGTTCTACTACCAGGTGATCGGACTGGTCACCGGGATGGCGCTGCCGTTGCTCACCCGAGGCCGTCACGACCAGCGCTTCACCGCCGCTTCGGCCTCGGTGATCGTCGCCGCCGGTTTCGTGATCCTGCTTCTCGTCCCCGCGCTCGCGCTCGTGGCGTGCACTCTTCTCGGTTTGGGCACCGGCGCCTGTCTCGTGCTCGCCCTGAGTTTCCAGAGCCAGCGCGCCAGTGGGCCAGGTGAGACCACGGCCCTGGCCGGGATGGCCCAGTCCATCGGCTATCTCGTCGCGGCGATCGGGCCGTTGCTGCTGGGTGTCCTCCACGACACCACCGGCAGCTGGACAGGCGCCCTCCTGCTCCTGATCGCGTTGAGCCTGCTCATGGCCGGTACGGGATACGGCGCCGGGCGCGACCGTCTCGTCAGTGCCCGGACACCTTCTTGAGCCGTCGCAGGAGGAAGCTCGCCACACTGGCCAGCACGAACAGAGAGGACGCCACGAAGATCTTTTCCCCGGCGGAGGTGTCGTCGAGGGCGGGATGCACGCTGGTGAGCACCACATGGACGTAGAAGAAGACCGCGGGCAGGTAGAGCGCCCACCACGCGGCTTTGCTCCAGTCCTTCAGCGCGTGGCCGTCCAGCGGCTTGATCGGGAGCAGCCCGAAGACGACGACCTGGATCCCCGCGGCCAGGACGACACAGATCGCGAAGGCGAGCGCGTAGGCAGGCGATTTCGGAGAGGCTTCCCGGCCGGCGACGATCAGCGGGCCGAGCGCCGCCCAGAGCCCGACGCAGGTCACGAGGACGGCGATCCCACCGCCCAAGGTCGCCCGTCCTTGGGCCCGCTTCGACGCCTCGCCGATGGCGATGAAGGTGACGACCAGTCCGTAGACGTAGGGCACGGGCGAGTCCAGCAACCGGGACAGCGTCGCCATCGCCGCGGCCACGAGGAAACCCAGCCAGACGGCCCGGAGTTCGCCACGGCCGCGGCTCGCGGTGAGCAGCGAGTCCTTGGGTTTCTCGTAGGCGGCGACGACCAGTGACAGGGCGACAGCGCCCGCCGCCGTTTTCAGCGCGACGATGCCCCAGTCGAACGTTTCGGCGTTGATCTCGGCGTCGGCCCAGACCAGCAATCCCCCGCCGAGCAGCGCGTAGCCGAGCGTCCGCGGCCAGGCGTGACCACGAGGACTCGCCGGGTCCATCCGCTCCCGGATGGCCGGGGTCCGTAGCACTTCGAGGATCTTGTTGACCAGGTCCGCCGGGAAGGCCGTCTCCAGCAGCAGCACGACCGCGATGATCGCCGCCGCCGTCGCCGCGCTCACCGCCAGGGACCGGAGATCGGTCAGGACCTCGCTCAAGACGGGTATGTCGGTGATCCCGGGCGGTTTCGCGCGAGGTGGTTCCGGCGGGGCCGGCGGCGGACTCGGTGGCTCCGTCGGCTGCGGGATCGAGGTGGTGGAGCCCGGGTTCGGTTTCCAGGTCAGCTCGAAGGTCGTCAGGACCGGACCGGTCGGCAGCTTCATCGTGCCCGCGGTGTGGACGGCCCCGGCGCACCGGAACTCCACGGTACGGACGCCCGCCGTCAGGCCGTCCGGGATGAACGCGTGCAGGTCGATGAACTCCCAGTTGTCCCCCTGTCCGTGCCGCGCCTCGTCGAGCCAGGTGTCCAGCCTCCGGCCGCCGAGGACGATGGGGCTCGCCCGGCAGTCCGCCGGGTAACCGTGCAGGTGGACGGTTACCTCGGCCCTGCCCGACGACTGGTCGCCGGACGGCGGAGGCGTGGTCCTGGACGTGGACGGTCTCGGCTGGACCGCGATGGTGACTGTCGCGTCCGCCGCGTCGTTCTGCGGGTCCACCGCTCGATAGCCGAAGGAGTCCGTTCCGGTGAAGCCGAGTGGCGGCGCGTAGTCGAACGAGCCGTCCGGTCGCAGCACCACCCGTCCACCCCGCGCGGTGAAACCGTTGCGTGCCTTGCTTTCCGCCGTCAGCCGCTCCCCATCGGGGTGGCTGTCTCCCGCCAGCACGCCGGGCGCGGGGACCTTCAGCAGCACACCCGACGTCGCCTGGTAGCCGTCGTCACGCGGAAGTGGGCCGAGCCGGACCCCCACGGACACCGCCGCCGTGTTGCTCCGGGCCCCCGCCGTGTCGACGATCCGGTAGCTCCACCGCGCGGTCAGCGAAGATCCTCTGCGCCAACGGAATCCGACCGGGCTGGTGGTCGGCTCCACCACGCCGTCCGTCGGGCCGGACACCAGCTCGACAGCGCGGACCTGAGCGCCTCGCGGGGTGTCGTTGGCCAGGACGTCGACCGTGAACCAGCCGCCGGCCGCCTGGTTGCCGGAATAGACGAAGCGGTCGTCCACCGCCGTCGGCGGCGCCGCGGCCAGGCCCAGCAACAGGCCCGGTCCGGCGATCAACAACGCCAGGATGCGGTTCACGGTGCGCTAGAAAGTCCAGATCCGCACGGTGAGATCCCACCGCCCGCTGTTGTCGACGGTCCTGTCGTCGTTCTGCGCCAGCCACAGCCAGGTCCGCGGTCCGCGGTAGACCACGCATCCGCTGTCGGCCCCGACCGGGAACGCGCTTCCCGTCGAGTTGAAGAATCCGTAGAGGCCGTACGACGGCGCCGAAATCCCGCCCCAGACCGTTCTCGTCCGCTCGGTCGGATGGCCCGCCGGCGAGTACGACGGCCCCCACGGCCACGAGTCGATCTTGATCGAACCGGTCGCCCGGACGCGTACGACGTCCCCGTCCTGGAGCGGGATGCCGGGGCCGATGAAGGTCCGGTCCTGGTAGCCGAAACTCACCGGCTGACCGTTCACGATGGCCAAGGGCGTATCCCGGATCACGCCGATCTGGTCGCCGCGGCACAGTCTCTGCGACAGCTCCGTTCCCGCCTGGGCGGGAGCCGGCTGGAGCAGGGCGAGCGCGGCCACCGTCGCCGCGATCAGCGTCGTGTACCGGATTCCGGTCATGGTCGGTGAACTCCCGTCGTGAAGCCTTCCCCGCTGTACTCGAGGATCGGCCCGCACACCGGTCCGGGTCGAAGTCGTTGTGCCTATCCGGCGATCGGCCGGGGCTATGGCTGCAGCTCGGCCGTGACCCGGGTCGCCAGCTCGCAGAACAGACGCGGCAACGCGCGCCGATCGTCCCGGCGGCGGGCGACACCGGTGGACGAGCACGGACCTTCACGCAACTCCAGTGCGCGGAATCCGTGCACGGCGGCGGTTTTGACGTACAGGTACGGGGCAGGGCAGACCACGCCGTTCAAGACGACCGACAACGCCAGCTCCGTCACGGTGCTGACCGGCTCGCCCACCGCCTTCGGATACTCGCCGTTGCGCGAATCCGGCAGCAGCCACCACCGCTTCATGGCCTCGGGCACGGCGTCCCCGACGTTCGGCATCGGCTCGTCGAGGATGTCGGGGACACCGACGGAATCGAGCTCCGCCAAGGGATGCCCGATCGGCACCGCCAGACCGCAGGGCTCGTCGGCGATCGGCTCCCACAGCACCCGCTCGACGTCCACCGGGAGCCGCAGCAGTGAGACATCGACGTCGCCGTCGAGCAGCGGCCCTTCCGGGTCGGGCAACGTGGTCTCCTGCCACGCCAACCGCACGTGCGGGTACGCCGTCGAAAAAGCGCTCGCGATCGGTACGTGCAGAGCGCGCGGAATCGGCGGAGACCAGCCGATCCGCAGCGTGTCCGGCTCCGACCCGGCGCGCCGGGTCGCGCGGGTGGCCTCGTCCACCATCCGCAGCACGGCTTCGGCGTGCCCGTGGAACACCTCACCGGCGGCGGTCAGCCGGACCCCGTCCGGCGCGCGCAGGAACAGGGGGACGCCGAGTTCCCGCTCCAGCGCACGGATCTGCTGGCTCAACGTCGGCTGCGAGACGAACAGCATGTTCGCCGCCTTGGTGAACCCACCCTGCTCGGCGACGGCCGTGAAATACCTGAAATGACGTAGTTCCATGCTCCCCGCCTCCCCTTCGAACGCGTTCACGATTCCGCAGATCCGTCGCGTCCGGACACGGCCAGCAGGATGAAGACCGGCAACGATGCGGTCACCCGGCGATGTCGGCCGGGACACCGATCCGCGTTTCTTCGGGGAGAAAAAGAAACAGTCTCGGCGCCGGGATCGTCATCCGTCGTCGGGGAGCCGGTCGAGGACCCGTTCGAGCGCGGGTCCGATGGCATCGAGCTCCCCGCTCCGCGCTGGAAGACGACCCCTTCCGGCCGCAGGCCGCCCCGATCGGGGCGGCCGCGTGGCCAGCGCGGGATCGATCAGGCCGAGCCAGACGTCCTGGCCGTCAGGTGGAAATACCGGGCCGAAAGTCAAGGGTGCCAGGTCGGAGGGCGAAGTCCGTGAAGGCCTCCTTCCCTACTTTCAGGGTAGGGGAGGAGGGCGTCACGGACTGGTGCAGGTCATCGCCGTGCAACGGGG
>NZ_JBHXJK010000123.1:0-25662 GCF_042723255.1 Amycolatopsis thailandensis | reverse complement strand
TTTCTGGTTTTTGTTTTTTGTGGGGTGGGGGGGGGGGGGGTCCTCCCCGTCTGTCATTACTACTCCTTTTTTGATTCTTTTTTTGTTTATTTGTCCCCCCCCCCAACACTCGAGGTCGACGTGAGGGCGAGCGACAGAACACGCCACCTTTGCCTTACCCCCCAATAGAACCCTCTTTGCCACTCACGACCCCTTCGCAAAGCCATGCAAAGTGCCCAAAACGGGCGGTGTCTTCTGTGGACGGTCGAGGTCGTGACCGGCTCCGGCGGGCCAGTTCGGTCCGTGCCGCGAAGGCCATGCTCAGCAGGAGACTCGATCACGCCATCTTGCCTTGCCTCTCAATATCTTCCGACCCAGCTGTTCGAAGGACTCAGCCGGGGCAGGCTTCCTTCTTCGGCAGGGCCATCGGCACCACTCGCATCGCGGCGCCCGCGATCGCCGCGTTCCCGACCCGGTCCTGCCCCGCGGCGAGCGTCGAAGCGAGATGCGAAGGCACCGTCTTCGAGCTTCCGTCCATCGCCGTTTTGGCCGCTTGGGCGTTCCCGACGACGGCCGGGACCAGCACCAGCTTCTTCTTGCCCCGATCGGCCGCCGCGGCGGTGCGGAGCTCTTGGGCGGTGACCGGAATGGCGGGCTTCGTCTGCGGGGGGATCAGTTCAGGCATCGCGCTCTCCGTTGTCGGCCAGCAATTCAGCATACCGGCCCAGCTCGGCCGGGCGGAACAAGCGCGCCTCGCGGTGGAACTGCCGCGACACACCCAGGACCACGTGACGCATGCCGATCGAAGGGCTGTCGCCGTCGGCGGCGGACAACGCGGCCGTGCGGGCGGCCGACGTGATACCCGCTCCGGTCATGTCCAGGCGGCACAACGTCTCCAGGTCCACGTCCGGGGACAGCGGGGCCTCCGGAGGGAAGGCCAGCTGCCACAGGCGTCGTCGTTCGGCGATGCCCGGCCGGGGAAAATGGACCACGAAATGGAAACGGCGGGTGAAGGCCGGGTCGATGTTCTCCTTCAGGTTGCTCGTCAGGATGATCAGCCCGTCGCTCGCCTCCAGGCGCTGCAGCAGGTAGCCGACCTCCAGGTTGGCGTAGCGGTCGGTCCCGTGCTTGACCTCGCCGCGTTTGCCGAAGAGCGCGTCCGCCTCGTCGAACAGCAGTACCGCGTGGCAGTCCTCCGCCTGCTGGAACACCTCCTCCATGTTCTTCTCCGTCTCCCCCACCCACTTCGACACCACCTGCGCCAGATCGACTTTCAGCAGCTCCAGGCCAAGGATCCCGGTGACGACCTCCGCCGACATCGTCTTCCCCGTGCCCGGCTCACCGGTGAACAACGCCTTCACCCCGCCGGTCGTCGTCTTGTGCGCGAAGCCCCAGGACTCCGCCACTCGCGGCCACGCGCGGAACGCCGACGCGATTTCGGTGAGCTGACCCATCTGCGCGTCCGGCAGCACCAGGTCTTCCGGCGTGCGGCGCGGGAGGATCGACTGCACCGCGGTGCTCGTGCGACCGCGGGCGACCGTCGCGATCGCGGGCTCCACGTGCTCGGTGATGGGGTGGCCGTTGCCGGACAGGCGCGCGTCCGTATCGGCGACGGCCGCCACCGCGCGGAGTTCACCGCCGCTCATGCGATAGCGGGCAGCGAAGTCCTCCAACGCCTCCGAGGAAAGCACAGGGAACGCCGACGACCACATCGCCCGGCGTTCCGGGAAACCCGGATCGGGGATCGTCAGCTCCGCGTACGTGCGAGCGGCCAGCAGGCCGTGCGGGCGCGAAGGATTCGTGCCGGTGAGACACAGCGGCACGCCCGATCTCGTCAGCACCTCGTCGAGCTGAACGGCGCGACCGTCGGTCTGAATCCAGAGGATCGCGCCGAGAGCCGCGGCGGTCCGCAGGTCGTGCGCCAGGTCCGCGGTCTGGCGGCGCAGCGGCCGCCTGGCGGCGGTCGCGAGTGCCTGCGCGGCGTCGAGCTGGCTGTCGGGAGGGCATCCCCAAAGTCCGACCACGTCCAGGTCGCCCGCACCCAGCGCCCGGCCGAGTTTCCCCAGGCGCTCCGACCGCAGGTACGGGGACGCCACCCGCCGGTCCGGCAGGACGACCTCGCCCGGATCGTGGCCGAGGATCCCGACGTCCCCGCCCCAGCCCATCAAGTATTCGAACACGCCCTCGCCGAGCGTCAGTTCCTGAGCCGGTTCCGTGGGCGCCTCGCCGTGAGCCCGCAGCAGGCCGTAGCGCCGCAGCGTTCCCGTGCGGCCCAGCGTCCGCCGCAGTGCGAGGCGGTCCGCCGGGGTCTCCGCGGCCACCGTGACCAGCAGCTCGACGCACGGCGCCCGTCGGTTCAGGTTGTCGACGACGTACGCGTAAACCCGTTCGTAGCCCGGATCGAGCTCCGGCGCGGCCACCAGAAGCAGCGAGTCCTGCTCGACCCGGGAAAGGTCGTAGCGGGCCGCGAGGGCGTCCAGCGGCAACGTCACGCCACGCGACGCGGCCAGGCGCCTGAGGTGCTGTTCGGACTCCGGGTCACGGTGCGGCGCGGACGGCGGCTCGGTCATCGCCCCGGTGAACGCGTCCACGCGATCCAGCAAGGTGGCCACCTGCTCGTCGGTCACGCAGAATGGCGTCAGATCCGGGCGTGTCAGCAACGCCGCGGCCTCGGACTGATGGGCGACGGCGCCGCGCAGCGCCTGGTGCAGTTCCGCCAAGCGCACCCGAAGGTGCTCCACCGCCAGGCCGCCCACCTCAGCCACCGGAGAAGGTCAGGGTCCGGCCACCCAGCCAGACCACGTTCGGCACGTCGGCGAGAGCGCCGCCCCGCGACAGATCCGTGTGACGGCGTCCCAAGGGGAGCTTCACGTGCACCACGTCGCCGGTGAACCGGACCGTGCCCTCCAGGTCGGCGAATCTGGTCATCGCGAGGAGCGGGTCCGGGGACTCGCGTTCCCGCCACAGCTGCCAGGCGATCATGCCCAGGGCCAGCGATGCCGCCAGCCCCACGGTTCGTTCCAGTTCGCGGTCCGGCAGCAGGGGCGCGAACAGCGCTCGCACGAGGTCGTCGAGACGTGCAACAGGCAGTTCCGCGGCCAGCCGGGGCTCCACGCCGCCTGTCGTCCACAGTGGACTATGCCAGGGCAGCCGGGTCAGGGGGTCTCCCCGCAGCGGACGGACATTCGTGATGAAGCGAACGCCCGCGGCGTCCAGATCGCTCAAGCATGTCGGCGGAAGCGGACTGTCACAGACCAGAACCGGTGGTCTGCCGCACGCCGTCCAGTGCGGAATCAGGCCGTCCGCGGCGGAGGCCCACGCGATCGGGAACAATCCCTGGGCGTCGACCAGCAGCAGGCCGTCGTCCACGCCGGTGACGAGCAGCGGATCGGCCGGGTCGTGACCCCGGCACAGGGACAGTGCCAGAACACCGTCCAGCACCGGTAGCGCAGGCCGGATCCGACGGCCGAAATTGGTCAGGTCCGGCACTGTCTCCAGACCGGCGAACATCGCGGCCGCCTCCGGTGCGCGCCCCAGTGCCTTGTACGCCAGGGCCGCGGCGAACAGCGGGGCGCCCTCGGCTAGGCCCACCCCGGACAAAGCAGGACCTATCGCGTCCAGGTAGCCGGTCCTGGCGAGAGGCCCGGCCAGCAGGAACGGGAGGACCGGGCCGACCCTCGTCTCCTCCGATGTCCCCGGTGCGGTCGTCACACGAGTGCCCTCGAAGACGTCCTCGCCGACGAACGCCGACGCAGGCTCATCTCGCGCGGGCCTCACCAGCTCGGCGAGCTCCGCGCGGGTCAAGGGCAGCCGCGAAAGCTCCAGCCTGCGAACCAGCTCCGCCGCCAACTCGGCCGCGGGCCCGTCGATCGGATCGGTCCCGGCCGGGACCGCGGATTCGCCGGTCACCGCGGCCAAGTATCGCCACACCGTCTCGCTGGGGAGCAGCGAGAGCAACGCCGCCAGCTCGTCCCGAGCCGCCGGCTCCTCGAACAGCGCGGCCACCGAGGCTTCCGAGTGCTCCGCCGGTCCCGGAGCGAAAGGCGGCGGCTCCCGAGTGGTGTCCGAAGTGGACGGTATCGCCTCGAATCCGGCGGAGACCGGCAGCAGGACCGGTGCCGTCACCGGATCACCACCGGCCGGCGCCGCTCGTTCGAGGACCAGACCGGTCGACGACAGCCCGCTTCCCGCGAGTGCAGCGGGCCGGACCGTCAGGCGCACCGGCTCGGTGATCTCCAGGTCAGGACCGTCACCGGTCAGGTACTCGTCGAACTCGGCGGCCAGCAGGTCCGGCAGCGCGTCGAGTACCCGCTGGACGAGCCCCCGCGGATCGGACTCCCAGCTCCACCCGCCGCGCCGGACCACCCGCACGACGCACTGGCGCACGGTGATCTCGCCGACGGTGGGTGCGTTCAAGGCTTCTTGACCTCCTCCAGGCGGCCTGCCCAGCCCGCCACGAGCAGCAGTACGGCGTGCGCTCCCGCGGTCACCGTGACCGGCAGCGACACGTGGTCCGTGTCCTTCGTGATGGTCCCCGCGAGCGGCAGTGTCTCCTCCCCTTCGGAAACCAGCGCGAACACGGTGGTGTCCTGGGGCGGGTTCTTCGGCAGTTTGACGAGCAGCCCGACGGCGTCGAACGTGGGCGACTCGGGCAGTACCGGCAGTTTCGCCAGCGCCGGTTTGGGCGGCTGGCCCTGTACTCGCGTGACTCCGTAGGCCAGCGGCTCGACGAACACCTCCGGCTGGTCGTCGGCCTCGTGCACGGCGAGTTCCCTGCCTCGCAGGGACAGGGTCACGACCTCGCCCGTTCCGAGCGACAGCCGCACCGGCAGCGCGTCGCCGACCAGCGCCTGCGCGGTCGGCACCGCGACGCCGATCGCCTTGGCCGCGCCGACCACGTTGCCGGTGCTCGACTCGTACACCGCGAAGACGCTCATCCTCATCCTCCACCACTCGTCGCCGCGACCGTCGCCAGTACCAGGAAGTCGACCGCTCCCGACCGTTCCTTCACGGTGGTCGAACCGGCGGCGGGGTCGTAGAACCGCAGCCGGCACCGGACGCGCAGCTGATCGTCCACAGTGGCCTCGGCCGGGACGATGAGCCCTTTGCCGGACGGCGGTATCCGCGGGGTCACCGAGACGTGCAAGGACACCTGGCCGTCGGCGATCTCCTCGGGCGTCACCCCGGACGGCAACGGCAGCAGCATCCCGTCCGTCGCGCTGCCGGAGGTCACCAGCACACTGCCCGCGGAGATCCGGCCGGAGAAGCTTCCCGCGATGGTCAGGTTCCCGTTGGACTCCACCGTCATCAGCGGGTCGACCTCACCGGTTCCCTTGTACAGTCCGTAAACCAGTGTCGGCGCGGCCGCTCCGGACAGCACCAGCGCCGGCTTACCTTCACCTGCCTCCGGCTGGGTCCGCAACGACAGCGAACCCGATCGGGCCGACACGGTGTCCGCGCGCACCCCGAGGTACCGCGGGCCGACGAGCCGGGCTGTCGGGAACACCGCCGTGAAATGGCCCGCGGTCCATTGGACGAAGCCCAGCAACACCAGCCACACCACGGGTGGAGCGGCCGGTGCGGCGTTCACCGCGGGCGGCTGCTGGTCGGCGACGAGCCGCTCGTCACCGAGTCGCCGGAACAGGATCTGATAGGACTCCTCCACGCGGGTCGGCCCCGTGGATCCGGCGCACGACGCGGGACCGGTCGTCCGCTGCGCCCGGTCCACGGCGGTGACGAACACCGGATACGGATCGGTCGTCGGGCCGTCCGCGCCGTTGACGGCCTCGAAGTCCGCCTCCGACAGCACGACCGGCGCCGGGACCACGATCTCCCGGCCGGTCCCGTCGATCGCCAGCCCGGGCTGCACGCTCACCTCGACGTACCGGGCGCCGGTCGTCGGGTCGGTCCTGTTCTCGGTCGTCATGGCGAGTCCGTCGGCGATGCCCCAGTCGTGCGCGAGGCGCGCGTGCCGGAGGGCCGTCGCGCGGGCGTACGACACGGTCGCCGCCAGGTCCGCGGACGCGAGTACCTGGCCCTCGTGGAACTCCGGGCGCAACGGACCGGTCACGACGACTCACCCGATCGCGGCTTGCGGGTGGAAGAACCGCTCCGGCTCGACGTCGACCGGGTGCGTTTCGCGGGCGGTTTCTCCTCCGTCTCCGGTTCCGGCGCGCTTTCGAGGTCCGACAGCCGGTCGGACAGCCGTTCCGGCAGCTCGTCCCGCACCTTCGACACCTGCTCCGACGCGGTGTCCAGCTGTCCGCGCAACGTTTCCACGGTCGCGATCAGGTCGCTCACCTGTGCGCGCAGCGCGTTCATCTCCTGGAGGCTGTCCGTGACCTCGGCGGGCACCGTGTACACCTGCTCGCGGACGGGTTTCGGCACGGTCTCCCCCGGTGCCGGGGTCACCAGGAGATTCCACATCCGCTCCAGCGGAGTCCGGCCACCCCACTCCTCGAGCAGCCCGGGCACGTACGGGCGCGGGATCGGTCCCGACGCGGGGACGTCCGGCGGCTTGTACACCGGAGTCGGCTGACAACACACCTGCTCCGCGAGATGCCTCAGCTGATAGAGCTTCGGCAGCCATTCGCCGTACGCCGAGCCGCCCGGAAGCACCTGCTCCCGGGTCGCCGAGCAGACGCGCACGACGTCACAGCCGTCCAGCTCCAGATGCGCGAGCAGCACGTCGTTGTCCGCGCATTCGACGCACGGCGGGTTCAGCGTCGAGCACGCCGCGTCGGTGACGAAGCGTTGGACGTATGTGGTCAGCTTCCCGGCGGCGTCGGTGAGCAGCCCCAGGTCGGCGACCGACAGGTGCTTGGCCGGGTCCGGTTCCGGGATGGGCAGCGGCTGCGGGATGGCGACCTTGCGGACGTCGTCGTGCAGGAGGCAGTCCGCGACGCCGGGAACCCGATCGAGCCTGCCGAGCAGCCAGTCCCGGATCCGCACGAGGTCGGCCCGGAACCTCGCCTCCAGCACGTTGTTCACCGGCGTGCCCTGGGCCGCGAGCCGGATCTCGATGGGAGCGCTCGGATCCGGCGTCGCGACCCGGCTCTTCGCCTCCGCCACCACGGCCAGCGCGACCTCCCGATGCGCGGGTTCCGGCCACACCTCCTCGGGTTTCGTCGAGGCCAGCCGGTCGCAGGCCGTGCCGAGCACCTTCCTGGCGGCGTCGATCTCCTGGAGGTCGAACTTCGCCTGGAGTTCCTTCTGTCCTGCCGCGTCGTAGGTGTCATACCGCGCGATCGCGCTGGCGAGCGCCCGCACGTACTCCGTCTGCTGCCGGGCCGCAGGTGGCTTCGGGACGCCCTCTCCGCTTTCCTTCAGCAACCGGAGATTGTCGGTGTAGCGGACGGCGTCGGCGTCGTCGAACCTGATCGTCCGGGTGGAGAAGCCACCGGCCACGGACATCGGGTCCAGGTAGTGCGCGAGCCGCCGGCTCAGCAGGAGGACCTGTTCGTAAGCCTCCTTGCCGCCGATCCGCGCCAGGAGCTTGGTCGCCGGGTTGTACCGGTGGTCGTCGACGGTGTCGCATTTGACGACGAACCGGAAACCCTCCTGGACACGTGACGGAGTACAGCCCGGCGTCGGGCACGGTTCCTCGGTGGCGAACGGGGCGACCGGATCGGCCATGGTCTCCTCGTACCGCACGAACAGCCCGAAATGACGCTGGTCGTCGTCGCACGGGTCCCCGCAGTGGACTCCCGGCGAAGTCACCCGCAGTTCCCGCACCAGCGCGGCCACGTCGACCTTCTCTTTGCAGGACAGCACGATGTCGTTGCCGCAGCAGTCGAGGGCGTGCCCAGGGCGCACACTGACCGTCCCGCCGGGACACGAGTCGCAGAGCACCTCCAGACCGCAAACGACACCCGGGCCGGACAACGTCCTGTTGTGCAGCCGGTCCTTGCCTGCCACGTAGTCGGTCAGCAGGGTGAGGTCGTCCTCGGTGAGCAGCTGGCCCGGGAAGAACCGCGGCCGGACGAACGCGGCGGGGAAGGCAGGCGCCCCGCCGCAGCCGCACCCGCAATCGGACTTGCTCATGAACGCTCCTCGGTGATGAAGAACCAGCTCTCGAAGACGTCGCCGCCCGCACCGGTGCCGGACGTCCACGGTCCGATGCCCGACGGCGGGACCAGGCAACCGGTCGGGTCGGGCTCGGGCTTCGGGTCGTGACCGTGGTCGGTGTCCGGCTCGCTCTTCCCCTTGCCGGTGAACGGGACCCGGCCGCCGACGTTGGTGCCGTCGACCGGACGGCAGCAGCGGTCGAGGAGGAAGGCCGCGCGGACCGTGATCAGCACGCGGTCACCGTCCTGCAGGGTTTCGCGGGTGGTCTGCCGGTACCGGAAGCTCCGGGTGAACTCGCCGCCGGTCGGCTCCTCGAACCTGCCGCCCATGTACCAGGTGTCGGCGTTGCGACCTGCTCCGCCTTCGATCACCTGGATCTCCACGACGCCACGTCGCAGGCTGTCGACACGGACGTCGTCGGAGAACTCGACGACGAGCCCACCGGTGTTCTTCTGCGTTCCCAGCAGCTCCTTGGCTTCGTCCACTGTGTACGTATGACCGTGCCGCCAGTTGACGCCGGTGATCACCGTCGGAACGCGCGTGCCGAAGAAGCGGCGGACGTTCAGGTGGATCTGCTCCTGGCGGACCGGTTTGGAGAAGTCGACGTCGTCGATCCTGGCCAGCCACAGGACCTTGTGCTCGCACCGGGTGCAGCACGTCTCGCAGCGGTCGTCCTTCGGCGGCGTCTTGGTGGTGACCCGGACGGCGTAACTCTCTTCCGTGTAGCCGTACTCGCAGTCCGAGGTGTCCGCGCAGGCGGAATTGAAGACGGTCCTGGTCGGTTCGACAGCGCGTTCGCAGTACTCGACACCGACCCACACCGTCTTTCCGCCGGTCCGTTCCTCCTCGTGCAGCGCGTCCGACAGATCGATCACGCAGCCGCCGGGGACGAGCACCTCGTTGCCCTCGCAGTCGATGCCGAGCCCGGCGGTGATGCGGACCTTGGCCTGATGGCCCTTGTCGTCCTCGGTTTTTCCCTCTTCCGCCGGAGCGGGTTCCACGAGCAGCCCGCACACCACGCCGTAGCCGAGCAGGCAGCGCATCCGCAGCTTCAGCTTCTCGCGGAAGTACTCCTGCTCGCGCTGGAAGTCGCGGGCGCTGAGCAGCCGGCCGTGGAAGTACCGCAACCTGCGGAAAGGCGGTTGCCCGGTTCCTTCGTGCTCCGGCGTCTGGGTGGCAGGCTGTGCCGTTGCCTCGGTCATCTCTCTTCTGTCCTCTCAAGACACTCGCGTGTGGACCCCGACCGCGGACTCCACGCCGACGCTCACCCCGTGGCGGGCGCCTCGTGGCCCTGGTCTCAGTACTCCGTCGTGGTTCAGGCAAACGCCGCCCACCACGGGCGGTGGCAGCGGGACGAACGCGGTGTCCACCCCGACGGTCGAGCGACTGCCGACCACGAAACCGGATCCGGCGGCGCGCACCGAACCTCGCGTATGCGCGGGCGCCTGCCGGACCACCAAGCGCCGCAACGCGTCCTCCTCGGCCGCCCCGGCGGGCATCAGGACCCGGAACCGGTGGGCGTGCTCGGTGAGGGGATCGGTGTCCGGGTCGCCGAACGCCCGCAGCGGCGCCGCGCCCAGCGTCGAGGTGTCCAGCCGCAACCGCGACGACGACCGGCCGAACAGCCGCACCGAGCCGAGGCCGCGCGCGGTCGACGGCGTGGCTGTCGCGCGCACCTGCGCCCAGTGACGATCGTCGGCCAGCTCGTCGATCACCGGCTCGACGCCGAAGACGA
Source organism: Amycolatopsis thailandensis (assembly GCF_042723255.1). Lineage (NCBI taxonomy): Bacteria > Bacillati > Actinomycetota > Actinomycetes > Pseudonocardiales > Pseudonocardiaceae > Amycolatopsis > Amycolatopsis thailandensis. Next base: position 15,881 of record NZ_JBHXJK010000123.1, on the reverse strand, counting down.
TCTCGATCGCCTCCGCGAGCGCGCAGGGCGTGCCTCGCCGCCGGTACAGTCCGGGCGCCGCCCTGATCAGCTTCCGGCGCGTCTCGGCGGTCCAGCCCGCCTCGAACGCCAGACCGAGCAACCCGGCCAGCCACGGCAGCGCGCCGTCCGGCACACCCGCCGGGTCGAGCAGAGCCGGATAGCGCTCGATGACGCGGTCGATCTCGGCGGTGGAGGCGTCGAACAACGTCAGGAACCGCTCGGTGAAGTCGTCCGCGGCCGGGTCATGCCGGAACGCGGCGGGCAGGAGGTCCGCGCTGGTCGATCGCGGGAAGTCGAGCCGGATCCGGTGCAGCACCGGCGTCGTCGACGAGTCTCCGGACAGCCGCACGCGCGCCGTGAGATAACGGCCGGGAGGCTGATCGATGAGGAAGTCGGTGACACCCGCCGGTGCGGTCTGCCAGTCGCTTTCGGCGAACTTGCCGTCCTCGGACACCACGATCGCGACGGACACCGCCGTGCCGGCCGGTACGTCGGCGTCCACGCGCACCCGGTGCCAGCGGCAGCGTGAGATGCCGCTGTCGATCAGTTTCGTGGTGAACTCGCCCCGCGTGACGTACTGGCCTGTCTCCGGTCCCGGTTCCTCGCGCGGCTGTCCTTCCCAGTCGTAGCAGGAGGTCACGTCGCCGTCCGGCCCTTTTTCCCGCAGGCAGAAGCCGTCCTCGTCGGCGAAGACAAGGCTGCTCGGTGGCAGTGCCGCGGCCAGTTCGTCCACTGTGGACTCCCGGAACCGGTGACGACCGCGGAAGATCCGGAACCGGTCGTCTTCCTCTGTCAGCAGCCAGATCGTGCGGCCGGGCCCGGTGCGGATCCCGATGATCTCGCCTTCGACACCGGTGCGGATGACCTCGCACAGGTGTCCGTCGGGGCCGTATCGCCGGAGCCTGTCGCTTCCGGCCAGGGAGACGAGAATCTGTTCGTCCTGAGCCAGCGCGACGATCTCGGCGCGCGGAACCCGGATCACCGCGATCAGGTGGTCCCCTTCGTTGCGCCAGACGAAGACCCGGCCGGAGTCGACCACCGCGATCCGATGACCGCGCGCGGCCACGGCGGTCGGTGCGCACAGCAGCCGGGGGTCGCAGTGCGGCGGCCAGAGCGGCGACCAATCACCGGCGCAGGTGTCCCGGCTCAGCACCTGATCTCCGCTCAGCAGGTACCACGCGCACGGACGGCAGCCGGGCGCCAAACGCGGGTCGGGGAACCATGGCAGCAGTCCGGTCCTCGTCGGCCCTTCCGGGGACGGACCGGTGTGTGCCAGCCGGACGCCCGCCGCGTCGGCGAACCCGACGAGGTCGGTCACGGCTGCTTCGTCCCACCCGACGACGTCGTCGAGGAGTCGGAACGTGACGTTCGTGGGGGCGCACGTCATGAGGACTCCTCCACCGGGATCAGCAGCGGCCGTTCCGGCCAGACCAGGTCGTTCGGCGGGATCGCATGGTCGGCGCACGGCGGCAGCCGCAGTCCGTCGGCGGTGAGCGAGAGCCCGGAAACGGCCAGGACGCCGTCCACAGCCAGGAGCCGTCGCACGAGCGGTGTGTGCCGCACCGCGCCGCCGAACGGCCAGCCCCCGCCGTTCTCCCCGCCGCGCAACGGGTCCAGGTAGGTGGTCACCGCGTCCGCCGCGCGCGCGAGGACGGTGGCCCGGTCCTGTCCGGGGTCGAGCACCACCCGTGCCTCCACGGCGATCCGCCGGTACGCCACCGGACCGGTGACCACGGTGATCCCGGCGGGAGCGACCTCGTGGGCGAGGTAGTCGGCCACGGCGCGCAGAGTGGTCGCGGAGGGCACGGGTGGTTCGGTGGCGCCGTCGTCGATCGGCGGCACTACGAGGACTCCGACGACACCGGGGATGGGCGTGCCGGGGAAGTCCGGGTGCAGTCCCGGCACGCCGTGCGCGCGGGCGATCGAGGCGCCCGGCGCGCGGAGCGCCAGCAGGCCGTAGTCGGCGGGTGCGACGGCCCGGCCACGGGACCGCAGCTCCTCCACCCCGCGCCGCGTCACGTCCTCGTCCGGTTCGGCGTCGGCGCCGCCGGTGGCGGGGAACGGGTTGTTCACGCCGGTCACGAACGGCCGCGCGGTGACGACGCCGTTGACCGCGCCGGCCGCCACGGCACCCGCGGCGCCACCGCCGACCCGGTACCGCACGGCACGCACGTTGCGGAAGCCCGGCGGCACAGGCGCGCCGTTGACGCCGTCGCCGAAGGTGACCACACCGGTGTCGTAGTCGACGACGAACACGCGGTCAGCCGGGCCATAGGCGGCCAGGCTCGGCACTTCCTGCCACTGTGAAGCGTTCTCCTCGGTCGTTCCGAAGAGGTCGATACCGGGGTCGTCGTCGACCTCGATCACCACGCTGCCGGCGAGGATCGGGACCTGGCTCAGCCGCATCCGCCGCCGCTCGGCCGGCGTGGCGGGGTCCTGGATCGGCTCCAAAGGCTCGTCGAAGATCGTGCGGGCGGCGGTGGCGGCGACCATGTTCAGCCGCAGTCCCGAAATGAGCGGCGGAGGAACCTCGAAGAGACCCTGCACGACTTGGAGCCGCAGCCAGCGCAGCGCCGGACCGGGGCGCGCGGTCGGCGGCCTGCCCGGCGCCCAGGCGCGCGGCGGCCGCAACTCGATCGTGCCGCTCGCCCGCAAGCCCGCCGTCTCGTCGCGGACGACCTCGGCGGGCCGGAACCGGCCACCGTCCAGGACGTCCCAGCGCAGCAACGGCCGCGACACGGGCACGGCGCCCCCACCGGCGGCGGCGGGAACCGGCGGCGCGGCCGCGACCACGAAACCCAGTGACAGCGAAGGGAACGGACTCGCCGCACCGTCCAGGCCGAGCCACAGTGCGTTGCCCGGCCGGGGTTCGGCCCCGAACGGCGGGAACGGTCGGCCGGGCCCGTTCGGCCCCAGCGGGAGCGGTTCGAGCGCGCCGCCGCGTTGGACCGCGATCGCGGCCAACGTGGCGGGAGTCGCGTAGAGATCCAGGTCGGTCTCGTAGACGATGTCGCCGTCGGCGCCGGTCGCGGCGGCCTGGAAACCGGCGGGAACAAGCACCGACGCGCCATCGGGCGGGTTCACGGTGAACTCCAGCAGCGCGGCGGCCGCGGTGGCGGGCCGACGGCGGACACCCGCGGTGTTCAGATGCTCGGCGAGGATCTTCTCCGGCAGCCGGTTGACCCGCGTGAGCACGGGTTCGGCCTGCGTGCCGAAGAGCCGCACCAGGGCGACACCGGCGTCCTGCCGGTCAGGGTTGGTCCAGTCCGGGGTGTAGCCGGGGATGCGGTCGCGGACAGCCGCGCGGACCGCCTCCCTCGTCGCGTCGACGAGCTCCGGCTGGATCCCGGACGGCCCCGGGCCGGGGACCATGTGCGCTTCTTCGCCCGAATCGCGCGCCCACCAGACGTCGGTCACAGCAAGCCCTCCCCCGGCTCGGCCGCGGGGACGACGGTGGTGCGGATCTCCCGCACCACCGGCAGTTCGCCCGCTCGCAGGGGTACGTCGTCGCAGGTCTCCGCCGGATCCGCGCCGTCGACGCCGATCGCGACGGCGGCGACGTCCGCCAGGTCGCCCAGCGCCTCCTGCGCGGCCCGCAGCAACGCCGACGGCCGCAGCGCCTCACCGAACGGCCAGCCCGTCCCGTCGTCCCCGCCGGTCAGCGGGTCGAGGAACCGGCGCAGCGCCTCACCGACCACAGTGGACACCTTGACCCGGTCCGCCGGTGCGCCGGAGAGGTCGACGCGCAGCCGGATCTCCCGGTAGGCCGGGGCGCGCACGAAGACCTCGGCCGTGAGGAGGCGGGCCTTGCCGAGCCGTCGCGAGACGGTCTGCAACGTACCCGCGTCCGGCATCGGCGCCGCCACGAAATCCGGAGCCGCGAGGTCCTCGCGGGGCACGGCCGGGACGACGTGCACGGACACTGCTCCGGGCACCTGCGCGCAAGGGAAACCGGGATGCTCGCCGACCGAGGCGAAGGCCCGGCCGACCGCGACACCGGGAGTCGTCACCGCGAGAGTGACGTAGTCGTCGGGGGTGACGGCCCTGGTCACCTCGCCGAGCGCGCCCGCGGCCCGGTCGCGTGCCTGGGCCACGGTCTCCGGATCCGCGCCGCCTTCGGCCTGGACGAGATTCGCGGCCCGCACCGGCACGGCGCTGTCCGTGGGAAGCCAGTTGCCGGTCAGACCGCCGTTGCCGTCGCGGCCGCCGCCGACGGTGTACGCGACGTGTACGTCCTCGGTCGGACGAGGGATGCGGCCGGTGAGGCCGTCGCCGAACACGAGCGCGCCGTCGTCCCGGTCCAGCAGGAAGACCCGGTCCCGGGAAGTACCGAAGGTGAAGTCCGGCGCCGATTCCCACTTCTCACCGGCGAGCCGCAGGGTCGCGGCGAGCAGCCGGCCGGTGGCGTCGGGCAGGACGAGTCGCTGGCCGGGCAGCTTCAGCCAGTGGCCGGTCTGGTTCCCGAGATCGGTCACCGTGCGCTTCTCGAGGTGCCGGGCGGCCGACACGTTGACCGCCAGCCGCAGCAGTCGCGGCGGGGAGGCGTAGGTCGCGGACGGGGTGGACACGATCAGTCCACGGTCCACTGTGGACCATCCGGCCGGTGGCCGCAGGCGCACCACCCCGGACCGCCTCAGTCCGCCGGTTCCGTCCTGGACTTCCTCGAACGCGCCCGAGATCTCCGTGTCAGGCCGGAACCAGGACCAGCTGAGCTCGGCGGGCGGGCGAACCCCGCCGACGGCCGACGGAGACCAGGACGGCGGCACGGGCGAGTCGAGCTCGAACAACAGGGACAACCAGCCGGACTCGAAACGGGCATCACGGAGCGGCAGGGTGAACCGGGCAGAGGCCGCGGAGCCGTCGTTGCCGAGCAGCGGAACCCCTCGACGGGCCAGCAGGTCCGCCGTGCGGTCGCGGTCGGTGAACACCGTCACCTCGCCCGACACCGGGAAGGCGATGACGTCGTCGTCGAGGGTGAACCTGATGGCCGCGGCCGGATCGCGCGCGAAGACGGTGCCCTTGGGTACCACTGTCGGCGTCTCCTCGCCGGTGGTCAGCGCGAGAACGGTGGCCGCCGGCTTCGCGGGCCGGGGCGGTTCCAGGCCCAGCAGCTTCAGGATCGCGACGACGAGTTCGTCCGGGGCCTGGTCCAGCCAGTAGAGCCGCTGCTCCAGCAGATACGCGAACAGCTCCAGCAGGGTGATGCCGGGGTCGACCGGCGCGTGCAGCGTCCAGATGCCGTCCGACTCGGCCGGGATGCGGCGGGTGACGGCCGACATCAGGTCGGCCCAGGTCAGGTCGTCGAGCTTCGGCACCGGAACGGTCATGGCGTGGTTCCCGTCAGCCCGAGGTAGAACGGGAAGACCAGGTTGGCCTTGGTGTTGGTGCGCCGGATCCGGTACTCGACCGAGATCGTGACGCGGGATTCGTCGGCGGGGTCGGTCTCGGCCAGGACACCGGCCAGTTCCACCCTCGGTTCGAAGGCGCGCACCGCTTCGGCGATCGACCGTTCGAGGCCTCGCAGGTTCTGCGCGCTGCCGGGCGCGAACACCGACTCGCTCACCGTGGTGCCGAGGTCCGGTCGCATCACGCGTTCACCCGTGGCGGTGAGCAGCAGCGCGCGCAGGCAATGCTCGATGCTCGTCTCACCGACGGCGTAGGCGAGACGGCCCGCCTCATCGGGCAGGATCGGGAACCGCCAGCCGGTGCCGAGGAAGGGTTCGGTCACGTCGCCTTCACCTTCTTCGCGAGCACGGACGGCGGCAGCGGTGTCGCGGGACCGGTGACCCCGCCCGGTGCCGGATGGGTGTGCTGGACGAAGGCCTGCAGGAGCGCGTTGCCGAGCACGACGGGCTCGGTCGAACCGCCGCCGAGGTCGATGTCACTCGCTTGCACGGTCACCGCCTTGGCCTCGACCGTGATCTCCCCGCTGTCCTTCAGCACCACCTTCGCGCCCGCCGAGGTGCTGATCGTGATCTCCTTCGCCTTGTCGTCGAAGAGGATCCGATGCCCGGCCTTGGTGCGGATGACCTTCTGATCGCGGCCCTCGGTACGCGCGGTCGGCGGCTTCTTCTTGCCGTTGTAGAGCCCGCCGAGCACGTACGGCTGCCGCATGTCGCCCTGGAAGAACGCGACCAGCACCTCGTCGCCCACCTCGGGCACGAACACCGAGCCGTAGCCTCCGCCCGCGTAGAGCTGGCTGACCCGGATCCACGGACTGATGGACGCTCCGCCGTCCAGCCAGTAGTACTTGACCTTGACCCGGCCCTCGTCGTCACCGTCGTTCTGGACGACCTCGGCCGGCGCGACGCCGTAGTAGCGCTGATCGCTCGTCATGGCACGCGGCCTGACAGTCATTTCTCGTCCCCCTGGAAGATCCTCCGGCCGGTGAACGTGGTGAAGAAGCCGCTGGTGTTCAGCGTGTGCTCGACTCGTTTGACGAAGTAGCCGCCGGAGAACCGCTTGCCGAGCCCGAAGATCTCCAGGTTGTCCCCCGGCCGCAGCTCCGGCAGCCCGGCCACCCGGCCGGTCGCGGTGATGAACTCGTACGCCCGCTCCCGCAACAGCGCGATGGCCAGCTCCTTGGCCTCCTCCTGGCTGAGGACCGGCGCGTCCACGATCACCTCTTGTCGGCCGCCCGCACCGCTTTCCGCCGCCTCCGGCCCGCTCTGCCCGTCCGCCGAGTTCTGCCCGCCGGGCAAGTCTTTCGAGGTCGCGACGTACTCGATCGGCTCCGCCTTCACCGGGTCCCAGCCGTGCACGGTCAGCTTGCTGACCTGGTTGGACACGGTCAGCGTCGGCGTGAAGTCGAGGAGGTTGGGCACCAGCCCCGGCGGTTGCCCACTGGGTCCGGTGGCGAGCCCGGGGCTGTACGCGAGCCGGAACAGCCGGATCGGGCGGCTGTCGCGACCGTCGGTGGGTTTGACGAAGTAGAGGGTCTGCTCGCCCGTCTTCGGATCCGGCAGGATGTAGCAGTCGAAGTCGATCCGCTTCGCCCGCTCCATCAGGAACTGCGCGTCGGACTGGTTCTTCTGCACCACCAGGTCGTGCCTCGGTCCCTCACGGGTGGTCTTGACCGCCAGCTTGTTGCGCCGCGCGATCTGTTCGGCGATCTCCCAGTCGGTCTTCCGGACGAAGTTCTTGTCCTCTTCCTTGGTGGGCTTGCGGTCCTTGAGCGCGAGCATGCCGTCGACGCAGGTGATGGAGACCGTCGGCGAGGCGCCGTCGGGGAACTTGGGGGCGAGCGAGCTGATCGTCCCCGTGCCCACGGTCAGCAGCTTGTCCGCGTAGCCGAGCCGGACGGAGACCCGCGTGCCGATCCGGAGCTTGTCCGAGTCGCTGTGCTTGAACTTGAGCGTGACGTCGTCCCAGTTGTTCAGCTCCAGATCGAAGCCGGACATCTCGTCGATGTCGCGGTGCACCTTGATGTCGAGGATGTCGTTCTTGGTCGTCGGATCCGCCTGGAGGCCGTCGACGACCACCTCGAACTCGGGGGCGTAACCGTCCGGGTCGGCGATCTCGGGCCGGGTCCCCGCGGGCGCTGTCATCGCACGCCCCCGCTCACGGCAGCCGGGGCACGGTCAGCACCAGCCCCGGCCGCAGTTCACGGGGATCGGAGATCCCGTTGGCACGCGCGAGTTCCCGCCACGCGTCCGGACGCCGGTACACGGCGGAGGAGATGCGATCCCAGGTGTCGCCGCGGCGCACCACGTAGCTCTTCTCGACCGTCGGAGAAGACCGCGGCGGGTCCACGGCCTGGTCCTTCGCCAAGCGGTACTCCTTCAGCGTGATGTCCAGCTGCGCCCGCAACGGCACGCCGTTCTTCGCGAACAGCACGTAGTTCACGTCCAGCTTCTCCAGCACGCCCTTGAACACGGGCCCGTCCCAGTGAAACCGGACGATCGGCGGCGCGTGCTCGGTCGTGTCGACCCGCATCAGATCGCGGATGGCGTCCACATAGGACGTCCGGACGTCGTTCAGCGTGTCCGAGGTGTCGACCAAAGCCTGGAGCGAGAGCGTTTCGGTGCCGCCGCGGATGAACTGGATCGGCGGCGTCTCCAGCCCCGGAATCGTGATTTCGGCGAAGGTGTTGCTCTTGCTCAGCTTGTACTCGGTCGGGTTGAACCGCAGCGGGATCACCTGGGGCGTCCGGTTGGGCGGGCGGTCGATCTCCAGATGCGCCGTGGCGCCCTGGCTCACCGCCGAGAACGGCGTGACATTCACCGGTGACCTCCCGTGTCCCCGAGCTTGCGGTCGTTGTCGCTGCGCTCGGCCCGGGCACACTCCTCTTCGTACAACCGTGCCCACGCCTGGATGTGCTTGTTGAACAGGCGCGTGAACAGGGCCCCGGAGTCGCCTTCCACCTGGAACCGCACTTCGAGGTTGTGGATGATCAGGTTCTTGGGCACGCTCATGTCTCCTAGAGGACGGCCGTCAGGCGTTCGTGGGCGATTTCCAAGGACTCGATGGCGACCGCGCTCTGTTCGGCGTGCAGATCCGGGCCGCTCCACTTGGCGGCCAGCCCGCCGTGGAAGATCCAGGACTTCGCGGGAAGCCCGGCCTCGTCGAGCATGATCAGCGCACCGTCGCGGCGAGCGCCCAGCGAGTCGTGCAACCCGGTCTCGTACCAGGACCACAGCAGGCGGTCGCGGACCACGCCGCGTTTGAGGGTGATCGGGTTCCACGAGTGGCGCAGCGGGAGCCGGTGCACTGAGTCGTTCCGGCCGCCCTCCGGGTAGCTCACCACCTCCAGTTGCGCTCCCAGGCCGGTCACCTCCTGGAAGGCGCCCGAGGCCACCACCTGCAACAACAGTGCCTGTGCCGGTGGCAGGTACACGTCCGCCGGGGACAGCGTCACGAGGAAGCGGAACTTGGGCAGCGGCTCGTTCAGCGCGAGCAGCTGGTCGACCGGTGTGGTCACTGCTCGATCACCTCCAGGCCGCGGTCTTGGCCCAGCACGAGCCGCAGCGTGATGAACTCCATGGGCACGGCCGGCGCGACCTCGATCTCGCAGACGATCTGGCCGGGGTCCTGCTTCGGCGGGTTGGTGGTCTCGTCGCACATCACGCGGAACGCGTCCTCCGGCCGGGTGCCGGCGAGCGCGCCGGTCTGGAAGGCCTCCAGGAGCACCGACGTGATCGCGCGGACGAGCGACAGCCGCAGTTCCGGCGAGTTCACCTCGAACACCAAGGGCACGGCCGCGCGGCGAATGGCCCTCACCAGCAGGTGGAGCAAGCGGCGATGGGCGACGTACCGGCGGCGCGGGTCGCGGGACAGCGTCCGCCCGCCCCACACCACGAGTCCGCGACCACGCAGGCAGCGCACCAGGTCGATGTTCGCTTCGAACAGCCGGACCTGTTGCGCTTCCGGGTACTCGATCTCCAAGTCCACCGCGTCCAGCAGCGTGGCGTTCGCCGGGGTGTACGCGGCGCCCCGCTCGGCGTCGAGCCTCGCGACCAAGCCCGCGACGTGTCCCGAGGCCGGGACGGTCCGCAACCCGGTGCCCGCGAGTTCCGGTGCGCGCAGCGGTGGGTGGTACACCGCCGCCGCGGCGAGCAACGCCTCGTCGCCGATCTCCGCCAGCGCGCCCGCCCAGTCGGCGACCTGGTCCACTGTGGACTTACCGGGCGGCACGTCCAGCAGTACCAACCGGTCCAGCAACGGCGCCACCACTCCCAGCAAGTCCAGCACGAGCTCCTTGTGGTCGTCGTCGGTCAGATCGGTGCCGACGTCCGGCAAGGCGACCAGCGCCGGTTCCGGCAACTCGGCCTGCGCCGTCACCGCGGCCCCGTACTCGGCCCTCCCGGGCGGGCTGTCCGTGCCACCGGCGAGGGTCAGTTCCCAGGACATCGAGATCGGCGCGTCCGGCGGGATCGGACCCGCCGTGCCCACCGGTACCACCCGGATGAGACGGGACGCGGTCAGTCGTTCGACGACCTCACCGGGAGCCATTCCGGCGAAGGTCTCCGCCGGCTCGCCCGGCACGAGCACCCGCACGGTGACCGTCGGCGGGCCCGCGACGCTGCTCTTCCGGTACCGCACGGTGACCCGGCCGCCGTTCGCCCACGCACCGGGACTCGCCGCCACCACGCGGAAGTCGTCCGTCCACAGTGCACTCGCGGTCGCGGAAGGCCCGGCCACCCGAAGCACCCACGCGGTGCGACCCTGGTTCTCGAAGAACCCGCGCAGCGCGTATGGCGTCGCCGACGTGCCGTCCGGCGGCCCGAACGCGCCCACGACGTCGTTCCAGCTCTCGACGCGGACGGGTTTGCCGACCGGACCGCGCCGGGTGCGGCCGGCGAACACGGCCACGTCCGTGCGCAACGGCTCGTCGTCGGCGGCCGCACGCTCGAAGCTCAGGGAAACGCCGGGAAGGGTCATCGGTGCCCGCTCATGCGTCGATCAGGAGACTCTCGACGGCCAGTACGAGCGTCTCCATGGCGATCTCGTTCTTGGTCGCGTTGAACGACGGTCCGGTGTACTTCGTCGGCCAGGCCCGGTCGAAGTTCCAGCGCATGGCCTCCTGGCGGTTCTCGTCGAGCATGACGATCGAACCGGACGTGCGCCGCACCCTGCCGTCGAGCGACTCCTTCACCCAGTTCCAGAAGCCGACGTGGCCGGTGACCCCGCGTTTCAACGTCAGCGCGCTCGGGAACTTCTTGAGCCCCACGAGCTTGCGGACCGTGATGTCCTCGCTGCCGGTGCGGTATTCGATCGGTGGCAGCTCGACGTCCAGCCCGCTGACCTCGGTGAACGAACCGCTCACCGCGACGCCGTCATCGCTGACGTTGGTCACGATGACCAGGAAGTTATACGCGGCATACGGATCGTCCCGCGTCACTGGTGGCATTTCTTCTGCCTTTCAACTAGACGAGCTGGGGCTCGCGGGTCTTCTGCTGGATCCGGAAGATCACGAACTCCGCCGGGAACACGGGCGCCACCCCGATCACGCAGATGAGCCTGCCGTTGGCGATGTCGTCGTCGGTCATCGTGGAGCGGTCGCAGCGCACGAAGAACGCTTCGTCCGCGGTCGCGCCGAAGAGCGCCCCGCTACGCCAGACCGTGGTGAGGAAGTTCGTGACGGTCTGCCGCACCAGCGCCCACAGCGCCTCGTCGTTGGGTTCGAACACGACCCACTGCGTGCCTTCGTCGATCGACTCCTCCAGGAAGAGGAAGAGCCGCCGCACGTTGATGTACCGCCACGAGCTGTCCGACGACAGCGTGCGCGCGCCCCACACCCGCTGGCCCAGGTTCGGGAAGAACCGCAGGGCGTTGATCCCCTTGGGGTTCAACAGGTCCTGCTGCCGCTTGGCGACGTCCTGCGCGATCCCGCCGGGTGTCCGGATGCCGCGGATGACCGCGTTGGCCGGCGCCTTGTGGACGCCCCGTTCGGTGTCGGTGCGGGCGTAGATCCCGGCCATGTGCCCGGACGGTGGCACTTCGACGAACTGGTTCGTCGAAGGGTCGTTGACGACCAGCCACGGGTAGTACAGCGCGGCGTACTTGGTGTCGAACGGCTCGCGGAACGTCTGGATGCCCTCGATGTCGAGGCCGTCCTTCGGGTCGAGGACGGCGAACCGGTCTTTGAGCTGCTCGCAGTGCGTGATGAGCGCCGACTCGACGGTGCCGGACCACACACCGGGTACCGCGCAGATCGACACCTCGTCGATGTCCTCCAGCGCGACGATGCCGGTGCGCTTGCCACTGCCGCCGTCCGTGCCGACGAAGTCCGCGACCGTGAGGCCGCCGTACGCGTCGTCGCCGTCGTCGGCGAGGGGCAGCCAGGAGCCCTTCCCCGGTGCGGGGAACCGGCCGGGATCCGTACTGATACCTGCCAGTGTGGTGGCGCGGACCAGCTGCGACCGGCTCGCCAAAGTGCCGACCACGGTCCCGGGCTGATCGCCGGTGAGGCGCAGGTTGCGGAACGTCTCGGTGACCGAACCACCGCCGGGGTCGGTGAATCTCGTGTCCACAGTGGACTCGATCAGCTGCACGCGCGCCGTCTCGAAGACCAGATCCGGCGTGTTCCCGTCGAAGGTGACGAGGTCGTCGGGCCCGATGGTCACGACGTGCAGCGGAGTCAGCTCGTCAGCTGTGTCGAGCTGGGTGGCCGCACCCGCGTAGAGCCGGCTGGAGCCGCTGATCCGCAGGTCGTGGCCGACGCCGGTGTTCGCCCGGCGGACCCGGCGCACGGTGAGCCCGGTCTTCCACGGCGCGTGCGTGGTGCCGGCCGGGAAGGTGAGCGTCACGCGGTCGTTGGCCGGTTGCGCGACGGTGACCTCGAACCGCCGGTCGTTGATCAGGACCCACACGTCGTCCGGCAAAGGACCCGGATCGAGCCCGGGCACCGCGTTCACCTCGATCGACACGGCGTCCTTGGCGGCGTCGGCGGCGAGCGCGGTGATGAACAGGTCGCCCTCGTTGGGGTCGGCCAGGACCGGGAGCGAGGCGCTGACCGACGGCGAGATCCGAACTTGGACCCCTTTGCCCCACGAACCGGGACTCGACGCGGAGAAGCGCAAGCTCGGCGTGGCGTCCCGGGTGCCCTTCTGGACGTAGTCCCCGCGCGCCGTCTTCACCTGGGCTTGCAGACCGGAGTTGAGCGTGACCCGCCCGGTGGTGACGTCGTACGCGGTGATCTTGGCGGGGCCGATGGGGACGTTGTCACTGCCACGGAAGACGGTGATGTCGTCGGCACCGGTGAACCCGACCAGGTGACCGAGCTGGAGCACGGTGGACCCGGCCGCGGCGTCCTGGGCGATCGGGCTGACCAGCCCCGAACCGAGCGTGCCGGACGCGGCCTGCGCGGTGCGGCTGAAGACCCGCTTGACGTAGAGTCGCTGACCGCCGTTGTCGAAGAAGCCCTTGACCGCCAGCGGGAACAGCCACCAGCGGCCCCCTTCGGCCGGGTTCTCGGCCCAGGCGTCCCGGATCCCCGGGGCCGGTTCGGGCAGGAAACCGCCGAAAGTGGTCTGGAATTCGAGGAAATTCGTGACCAGCTTCGGTTTCCCGGTGGTCGGGCCGCGCTGGGTCACCCCGACCATGCCCGCCGTGCTGGTGCTCACCCCCGCGATCGGCCGCGGCCCCGCGTCGACCTCCTCGACGTAGACGCCGGGGCTCAGGTACTCGGGCATGGCTTGGCTCCTTCTCTACTGCTCGGCGATCTCGATGACGTGCCGTCGGTCGCGTCCGGAGGGCAGCCGGACGTCCAGCACGCCGGTCCGCCCCGGCCGCTCGGTGGCCTTGAGGTGGAAGATCTGCTCGGAACCGGGCCCCGCGGCGGGATCGCCTTCCCACCGCAGGGCGAGCCGGAACGAGCCCGTCGTGTCGGTCAGGGTCCGCTCGAGCCACGGCGTCCTGTCCCTGCTCGTGAGGCCTCTCGCCTCCACCAGCGCGTTCGTCACCGGCACCCGCGTGACCTTGTCGACCACGACGCCGTACACCGTCCGGGTGCCCGGCCCGTACGGGAACGCGACGCTCGGCAGCAACCGGACCAGCCGCGGCTCGCTCCGGACCGCGGGCGGGGTGACGTCGTCGTACGGGTACGCGGTGAAGCCGACCCCGACCACGGCGGCGTCGAAGTTCTCCGCGTCCGCCGGGTACAGGGGTGCGAGACCGATGGCGGAGAACCGCACTCGGAACCGCTCCGGCCTGGTGCCCGGCGCCCGTCGCCGGCCCAGTTCCGGGTAGGCGATCGCGGCGCTCGGGGTGCGGATCGACGGCGTGTCCTGAAGCACCCAGACGTTCTCGACCGGGTCGAAACGGTCCAGTTCCGTGACGACGTCGGCGGACCGCGGGCGCTGGGCGAACTCGTCGAACGGCACGAACCACGCCGGGCTGTACAGGACGGAGGTCTCGACGGGGCGGAATCGGGTCATGGGACCGGCGTCCCCGTGAGCGTCCGGCTCTGCACGAGCCGAAGGTCGACGACGTCCAGGGAGTCGAGGTTGACGACCCGGACCTCGTAGTTGAGGGACAGCCGGTACGGCTTCTGGATCGCGTACCAGATCCACGACTTCTGATCGAGGGTCAACGGCGTCAACGTGAACTGCAAGGCTTCCGTGGTGCCTGCCATGCTGCCCGACAGCTCCTCGCCGGACCAGATCGCGTCGTCGTAGAAGACCTGCAGCGCTCGTCCGATCATCTGATGCTGGGTTTCCTGGCTGCCGCCCCACGGGGTGATCAGGTAACGCAGCAAAAGCGCCATCGGCGGTTTGCGGCTCGTGGGCGCGGCCGGCGGCAGAGACCGGACCGGCGGACGGTTGCGCGAGGTCGGGTCTTCCGCGATCTCGTACAGGAAGACCGTGAGCGTGGCCGTCGTCGGCTGGTTCTCGAGATCGCTCAGTATCGCGGTCGGCGGATTGGTCGGGTCCAGTCCGCGCAGCGCGTCGGTGAGCCGGTCCACGATAATCGTCGAAACGTCGGCGATGACGCCGAAATCGCCCATGCCCGTCCTCCCCTGGCGCACTCGCGACGTACCAGGGCGCAGCATCGCAGGGGTGCCGTGGCAGGTCCGCGATCCGCGCGTCGCGTCGGCGTCACCGCGGCGTCGCGGGCATGACCGTTGACGTGCTCGCACACGCGGCGGCTACGCGGCGGTGACGTGTCTTCGCGCATCCTGCTTCGGTGAAGCCACCCGAGGAACGGTCCGGCAGCATGGTTCTCCGCGCGTGGCTGGAAGGCGGGAGGCCCGATGCGCTGCGGGTCCGCGTCATCTTCACGGTCGGTACGAACGACACCAGATCGCTCGTGGTCACCTCACCCGAGGCGGTCCACACGGCGGTGCAGAACTGGCTGGAAGACCTCGGAACAGGCACGATGACGTTCTCGTGACGCCTTGTTGACGCCGCGGCCCGATAATTTCCCCGTAACGTTCCGCGATCCGGGTACGAATTGTCCCAACAGCGGGAACGATCCGATCGGCGCCGGGCAGAGGTTGGGGAACCGATGCGCACAGAAGCAGAACAGATCGTCACACTGCGCCTGCTCAAAGGTTTCGCGCTGCTCGTCGGAGACGACAGGGTGGTGCTGTCGTCCAGCGCGCAACGATTGCTCGCCTTCCTCGCGTTGCAGGATCGGCCTCAGCCCCGGACCTACGTCGCGCGAACTCTGTGGCCGGAGGCGCCGACGACGCGAGCCAACGCGAACCTGCGCTCGTCACTGTGGCGCGCGTCGCGCACCGGGCACCATGTCATCGACGCGTCGGTCCACGAAATGGCGTTGGTGGACAACATAACCGTCGACATTCACGACGCGGTCGCCCACGCGCACCGCCTCCTCGACGAGTCCTGCCGATGCGACGACATCCTGAACCGGCAGACCCGCGACGACCTTTCCGCCGACCTGTTGCCGGAGTGGTCGGACAACGAGTGGGTGCTCATCGAGCAGGAGCAGTATCACCAGCTGCGGCTGTATGCGTTGGAGGCCATGGCGAAGCGGCTCACCACCGCGGGCCGGTACGGCGAGGCCGTCGCCGCCGGGCTGGCCGCCGTGCGTGCCGAGCCGTTGCGGGAAAGCGCGCATCAGGCGCTCATCGACGCGCACCTCGCCGCCGGAAACCGCGCGGCGGCGCAGCACCAGTACCTGCAGTGCCGGCGAACCCTGCTGGAGGAACTCGGTCTCGAACCTTCCGAGGCCCTCCGCGACCTTCTGCCGTACATGACTTCGCGCTGACCGTTCGTTCGGGCTGGTCGTGAGTGGCGTTTGTCGCTCGCACGCACGCCGACCTCGGTGTCGCGAGCTTCCCGCGCGTGAGGGAAAAGTCCCCCTTCACCCCACTGATCGCCACCGACACCGGTCCGTGAAGGCCTCCTCGACCTTCAAACCCTGTCCGAAGTACATGATGGCCCCCTTCCTTGCGC
>NZ_JBHXJK010000122.1:3934-25682 GCF_042723255.1 Amycolatopsis thailandensis | reverse complement strand
ACGCGCCCGCCGTGCGGATCGCGGTGATGATCGGTCCGGTGAAGAACGCCGAATCCGCGCGGACCACGACCGTCCCGGTCGCGCCGGCCCGGCGCGCCAGTCTGATCGCCTCGGTGATCATCGACGCCGCCCCGCGGCGGGAATCGCAGTTCCCGCCGCGCAGCCGTCCGGTGAGGATCACCGGCGCGCAACCCGGGGACGACAGGGTGGCGATGAGGTGGTTCAAACCGCGGACCCCGTTATAGGCGAACCCGCTGCCCTGTTTGCCGTGCCCGTAGGTTTCCTTGATCTTCGCGTCGATATCGATGAACGCCAGCCCCTCGACACCGGCCAGCAGCGACGGAACCCGCCCCGCCAGCCGGACCACCGCCTCCGAGGCCACCGACATCAACTGACGGACATGACCGTGGGTGAACCCGCGCAGCCACGACCCGCAGGTCGACGGCGCTCGGAGGCCGGTGAACAACCGGCGCATCCCACCATGCCGGATCACGTCCAGGTCCTCGATCGAGTCCGCGCCCGCGACCATGCCCGCCACGACCGAGAGTGCTTTCGCGTCCGTGTTCGCGCCGACCGGAATCCCCAGGTCAACCCGCTTTCCGATCAGCCCGCCGAGGCCGATGTCCTCAGCCAGCCGCATGACCGGCACCAGCCCCGCGCACGACACGAGACCCTCATCATCGAACCTCACACCGGTCCGGACAGCACTATGAGACGATCGCATCCAGCAGATGCCCTCTCACTCGGTCGGATTGTTTCCTTCGCAAGAACAATCATCCCAAGTCAGAGGGCATCTGCGTACCCAGACACACCCCAAAACCACATCAACACCGGTGCATCCAGGTTCAACGCCCCAAATCCTCCACCGTCGCGCGAGCCGTCGTGACCTTGGACCGAGACACCCGAAATCCCGCTTGCCCGCGCCCGGCAGCCGACACAAGCTCCATCCCGGCGCTTCAACGAAGCCGGGGTCTATCGATGAGGGATGTCCACCGTCCCAAACCCTTCACGCCCGCCCCCGCCCACAGGGCGAAGGGGCCCGAATCGCCACTCACGACCACCACTAAACGCAGGTTTGACACGAACGCTAGAGTTCAACCAGACGGTTGAATACCCTGCGGAAGAGAATCCCGATGAGCGACCTGACGATCACGCGCCTCCTCGACGCGCCCCGCGAGCTCGCCTTCCAGGTCTGGACGGATCCGGACCATCTCGCCCACTGGTGGGGTCCGGCCGGCTTCAGCGCCAGGTCCTGCACGGTCAACCTCACCGAAGGCGGCCGCTGGCGTATCTGCATCAGTGACGGCGAGACCGACCTGTGGGCCTCAGGCGTCTACCACGAGATCGTCCCGCCGGAGCGGCTCGTCTTCAGCTTCGCCTGGGAGGAGCCGGAGGGCGCGCGAGGACACGACACGCTCGTCACGGTCACCCTCTCCGACCACGACGGCAAAACCGAAATGTCGTTCCACCAAGAGATCTTCGAGACAGTGGCGGACCGCGACGGCCACGTCGAGGGCTGGCAGTCCTGCTTCGGCCGCCTCGCCACCTACCTCGCGACGAAATCCACCGAGTGTCCACATGGGACACTGAGTGACGGTTGAGCGTCCGATTTGTATCTGTATGGGCTGTTCTTCGCGGGGTCGTGAGTGATAAAGAGGGCTCTAACCCTCTTTATCACTCACGACCCCTTCATAAAGCCGCGCAAAGCTCCCAAAACGGTCGTCCCAGCCAGGAGGAGTGTCTCTTGTGGACGGTCCAGGTCGCGATCTGCTCCTAAGGACCAGTTCAGGGCCGACCGCCGAAAGCCCTGTTCGGCAGGAGACTCGATCACGCCATATTCGCCTTGCCTCTCAATAACCCACCTGTCGCAGCACTTCGCACGCCCGCGCCACCCCGTCCTCCTCGCGCAGCCGCGCGCCGACGTATTGCGCCCCGCGCCGGAAGAGGAGGTTGCCGGACAGCTCCAGCAGGCGCGCGGTCAAAGCGTCCGCGGTGAGCTCCCGCAAGGGCAGCGGACGCGGTCCCGCGCCGAGGCGGGACACCCGGTCACCCCAATAGGGCTGGTCGGAGAAGACCGGGCAGACCAGCGCCGGGACACCCGCGCGCAACGCGGCCGCGGTCGTTCCGGCGCCGCCGTGATGTACCACCGCCGCCGTACGCGGGAAAAGCCACTCGTGCGGGACGTCCTGGATCGCCAGCAGATCGTCTTCGGACTCGACATCGGCGGCGAGCAGGCCACGCAACCCCACCCGGCGCAACGCGGTGCGGACGGCGGCGAACGTCCGCTCCGCCTCCGACGGCCGCATGCTGCCGAAACCGACGTAGACCGGCGGCGGCCCGGCGGCGAGGAAATCACGCAGGCGCGGCTCCGGCCGCCACTCGGCCGGAGTATCGAGGAACCAGTACCCGGTGACGTGGACCCTGGCGGGCCAGTCCTTCGGCCGGGGCACCACGGCGTCGGAAAACCCGCACAGCACCGGGGTTTCCGCCCGCCGGGGACCGCGCCAACCGGCAGCCGGGAGACCGAGTTCCTCGCCTCGCCAACGATCCACCTCGGGCCGCAGCACCTGCCAAGCGACGGTGTCGACGGCACGGAAGCTCAGCCGGCGGCCGCACGGCCCGGCCTTCGCCGCCCAGGGAAGCAGCGGATGCGCGAACGTCTTCGTCGGCATGCTGGGCTGATAGTGCAGCTCGACGTCGGGGACGCCGAGCGAGGCGCCGAGGTGCGCGCCGAGGAACCCCAGCGTCGGGGCGAGCACGAGGTCCGCGCCCGACGCTCCTTTGTGGACGTCGGCCAGCAGGCGCTCCAGCACCGGGGCCAGCGCACCCCGCAGACCGCGCAGGAACGTCGCGGGATTGCGCCCGCCCTCGGTCCATTCGCGGCCGCCGTCCGAACCGAGGATCTCACCGGGATCCGCCGAAAGCGGCGCGAACTCCAGACCGTGCCCGGTCACCCAGGACCGGAATCGCTCGGCCGCCAGCACCCGGACCCGGTCACCGTGAAGCCCGCGCCCCAGCGCGACGCACGGCTGTACGTCGCCCCGCGAGCCGGGAGCGACGATCACGACGAGCCTGGTCACCGCTTCGCCGCCGTCAACCGGTAGCGGAGACGGAACGGCAGGTTCGCCAGCGCCGCCGCGACGCGGGCGTCCCTGCCGACCAGGTAGCGCGGCGCGACACGGCGGGCGGTCAGCGCGTGGACCACGACCCTGGCCGCCCGCTCGGGCGGCACGCCGTTCCGCGCGGATCGCTCCGCACCGCGTTCGGCCTCGTCCAGTTGCGCCGCATACCTTTCCCGCGCGGCCTCCGGCAGGGCGGCACGCACCTCTTCGGCGGCGGCGCGGGCACGCGGCCAGATCGCGGTGGCGACCGCGCCGGGCTCGACGAGGACGACGTCGATCCCGGACGGCGCCAGTTCGGCGCGCAGGCTGTCGGTCAAGCCGACCAGGGCGAACTTCGACGTGTGATAGGGCCCGACCATCGGCCCGGCGATGCGCCCGCCCATCGAGCCGACCGTCACCACCCTGGCGGCGGGCTCGGCGCGCAGCGCGGGAAGCATCGCCTGGGTGACGGCGAGCTGGCCGGTGACGTTGACCTCCAGTTGCTGCCGGAAAGCTTCGAGCGGGACGTGTTCGAGCGGCCCGGGCCGTGCCATCCCGGCGTTGTTCACCAGCCCTCGCAACGGCCCAGCCGCCGCGACCTTCTCCCCGCACGCCACGATCGACGCCGGATCCCGGAGATCCATCCGCAGGACGGTGACCGCTTCGCCATGGATACGGGCGAGTTCCGTTTCGTCCGCGTCGGTGCGCACACTGGCCCAGACGTGCGCGCCTCTGTGGACGAGTTCGGTCACGCAGGCCCGGCCGATCCCGCTCGAAGCCCCGGTGACCACAAAGGACGGACGGTTCACGACGTCTCCCCCGCCTTCACCGGTGCCGAAAGGGCGCGCAGCATCCGCGGCCAGGTCTTGTGCAGCTGGTCCTGCCAGTACGCCCAGTGATGCGTTCCCGGCCCGTAGAAGTCGGTCGTGACCGGGACGCCGAGGCGGTTCAGCCGGTCCGCCATCGCGGTGGTCTGGCCGGAGCACAGGAATTCGAGCAGCATCGCACCGGGCAGCACGTCGATCGGGAGCTTCCCGTCGAATGGTCCCGGAAGGCCGTTGCCCGTCGACAGGTACAGCTCTGTTCCGCGCAGACGGTCGGCGTTCACCAGCGGATCGTGCGCGTCCCAGCGGGACGCCTCGCGCCGCCGGTCACCCCAGAGCGCCTCGGGATCCTGCCGGGCCGACGCGACGATCGCGCTGGTCAGCAGCTCGCCGTACTGGCCGGTGGGATTGAGATTGCCGCTGAACGACCCGGCGAACCGGAACACCCCCGGCCTTCGGGCGGCCAGTTCCACGGCGCCGTAGCCGCCGAGCGAGAGCCCGGCCGCCACCCGCCGCCCGTCCCCGCGATAGCCGCGATCGATCAGCTGCGGGATCTCGACGGCGGTGAAGGTCTCCCATTGGTTCAGGACGACGTCCTTGCCGTAATTCCACCAGTCGGAAAAGAATCCCGCGGAACCGGAGCCCGGCATCACCACCAGGGCACCGGAGTCGTCGGCCAGCTTCCGGATGTCGGTGTTGGCGGTCCAGCCGCGATAGTCCTGGAGCCGCGTCTCCCCGGCGAGCAGGTACACCGCCGGCCACTTCCGGTCCGGTTCGGCGGCCCACCACGACGGCAGGATCAGCCGCACCATCGCGTAACTCCCGACGCCGACCGAGCGGACGGTGAGATCCAGCATCCGCGGGTCACCGTCCACAGTGGTCTGGGCGACGACGTGCGACCCGTCGTCGGCGCGGGCGTCCGGGACGCCGCTCTCGGCCCGCGCCGGGGCGACGGCGACGCTCGGCAGCAAGCACGCCACGGCCGCCAGCACCGCGACGACCCGTGGCCGCCTCGAAGTATTGCGCATACGTGATCCTTTGTCCCGGTCGTTCGACAGAATTCGAAAATGTGACGGCGATTACCCGCAAAAGGAATCCGGAGGTGTCGACACGTTAAGCGGAAGAGTCCCCTCCCGGCAATTGTCCTGCCCACAATCCGGGAGGACAATATGAATGCCAGGGAAACAAGAAAACCATCCGCCTCCCCCATCAGGGTGACCCGCCACTCACGGACAGTGAACAACACTGGCACGGCAGTACCAGACCGTGTCGTGCACCAGCGAAAAGTCCGGAAGCAGCAGGTCACACCCAGTACACGAAGGACATTTACGTTCTCTTGATGCCTTCCGGTATTCGATTTCCCGTCGTAGCCTTCGTCGTGCCGCCCGGGTTCGGCATCCCCTGAAGCGACCCCGGCGCTTGCGTCCCACCGAAGGGACCGTGACCCCCTCAGGACCCTTCCGAAAGGGCTATTCATGACTGCCCGAATTCGTGCGCTCGTCGTCTCCGCCGCAGCCGTGGCCACCATTTCCGGCGCGTCCGGAGAATCGATTCAGGCGGCCGCGACGCCGCCTTCTCCCGCCGTTCCGCCCGCCGCTTTGCTGCCGCCCGAGACCGTCCCGCACGCGTCCGCGCGCGACGGTTTCGACCTGACCGCGGCACAGTCCAACCAGGACCGTGAAGAAAGCCGGGTCGACATCGGCGGCTGCGAGGACGTCGTCCACGGCAGGCTGGTCGGCGACGGCGCCGCCGGCCAGGGTTTCCAGTCCGCCGTCCCCGGCGGCCAGGTGTCCGAACTGGTCGCCCGCCTGACGGACCCGCCCGATCTGGCGGCATGGGCCGCGCAGGCGGGGCGGTGCTCGAAGGTGACGGTCGACGACGCGGCCGGTACCGCGTTGTCGACCGTCACCGTCCATCCCGCGCCCGCCGTTCCGGGCGCGAAAACCCTTTCCTACCAACAACTCCTGACGCTGCCAGGGCAGCCCCCCGAGCTGCCAGGGCTGCGCCTGCGCACCGTCGCCATCGCCGCCGACGACGTCTTGGTCGTAGTCCGTGACGCCGGGACGACCGGCCTCGACCTGGACGCGCTCGCCGTCACCGCCTGGCAGCACGCCGCCGGACCGCTCGGCCGCTGAATCCCCGCAAGACCCCGCCGCACCCCGACCCCGAGGAGAAGCCATGTCCCCGGCCCCCGAAAACCTGCCCGCCACGGCCGGCCCCACCCTCCAGGCCTGCCTCCGGCATTGGGCGGACACCGACGGCGACCGGCCCGCCCTGACCTTCGCCGACTTCGCGACCGATCGCGCCGGACGGCGGCGGACCCTGACCTGGAAGCAGCTCCGGGACCGCGTCGACGCCGTCGCGAGCGCGCTGCCCGTCCGGCCTGGTGACCGGGTGGCCGTGCTGTGCCCGCAGAGCGCCGACTACGTGGTCGCCTTCCTCGGCGCGATCACCGCCGGCGCGATCGCCGTGCCGCTGTTCGACCCCGGGCTGCCCGGGCACGCCGGACGGCTCGCCGCGGTGCTGACCGACTGCTCCCCCACCGCGGTCGTCACCACGTCCACGACCGAGGACGCGGTCCGAGAATTCCTCGCCGGCCTGCCCGGCGGCGAGCGCGTCGCCGTCGTCGCGGCCGACAAGCCGTCCGAAGGCCCGGCCCGCGCGTGGCCTGCTCCGGACCCGGTCCCGGACGACGTGGCCTACCTCCAGTACACCTCCGGCTCGACCCGCAGCCCGGCCGGAGTGGTGTTGACCCACGCGAACGTGCTGGCCAACGTCAGCCAGGCGGTTCAGGGGCTCGGCATCGACCCGGCCGCGGGGACCACGGTGTCGTGGCTGCCGCTGTTCCACGACATGGGTCTCGTGCTCGGCTTGATCACGCCGCTGACGATGGGCATGCGGTCGGCGCTGATGGATCCGCTGGCCTTCATCGAACGTCCGGTGCGCTGGCTGGAACTGCTCGGCGACTTCAACGGAAGCTGGAGCGCCGCCCCGAACTTCGCGTTCCACTACGCCGCGAGCCGGGTGCGTGAGGAGGACCGTGCCAAGCTCCGCCTCGACCGCGTCGCCGGGATCGTCAACGGCGCGGAGCCGATCAACCCCGACGTCCTCGACCGCTTCCACGCCGCCTTCGCCGATTCCGGCTACCGGCCGGAGAAGACGCGCCCCTCGTACGGGCTCGCCGAAGCGACCGTCTTCGTCACCACCGGTTCCGGTGTTCCGCCGCGCGTCACCACGTTCGATCGCGCCGCGCTCGGAGCGGGGACGGCACGGTTGGCGGACGACGGACTCCGGCTGGTCGCCTGCGGTATCCCGGTGGGGCAGCGGGTCGCGCTGGTCGACCCGGAGACCGGCGTCGCGCTGGAAGACGGCTCGGTCGGTGAGATCTGGGTCCATGGACCCAACGTCGGCACCGGATACTGGCAGAAACCCTTGGAGAGCACCGAGACCTTCGGCGCCCGGCTGACCGGTGAGCACGACGGGCTCCCGGAAGGGCCCTGGTTGCGCACCGGCGACCTCGGCGTCCGGTATGACGGCGAGGTCTACATCGCGGGCCGGATCAAGGACCTGCTCATCGTCGACGGCCGCAACCACTACCCGCAGGACGTCGAAGCGACGGCGGCCGCGGCCGACCGCGACATCCGTCCGGGCAGTGTCGCCGCGTTCGCCGTCGAAGGCACGGACACCGAAGCGGCGGTCATCGTCGCCGAGCACCGCGGTCACACCGCTTTGACCACGGCGGACGAACGGGCCCTGGCCGTCACCATCCGGCGGCTGGTCTCCGACTCGCACGGTCTCGCGCTGCGCGACGTCGTCCTCGTCCCGGCGGGCCTGGTCCCCCGGACCTCCAGCGGCAAGATCGCGCGGAGCGCCTGCCGCGACCGCTACCTCGCCGGCGACTACGGAAAGGCCTTGGTGCGATGAGAAACCCGTCGTTCGACACCCCCGCTCTCCGCCGCTGGCTGCTCGACACGGTCGCCGAACACACCGGCGTCGATTCCTCCCGGCTCGAAGCCGACCGTCCGCTCAGCGACTACGGCCTGTCCTCCCGTCAGGCCGTCGGTATCGCCGCCGATCTCGAAGACCTGCTCGGCACTCCGCTCCCGGCCACCTTGCTGTGGGAAAGCCCGACCATCGACCACCTCGCCCGCTCCCTCACCGGCGGCGCCGAACCGGAGCCGGAACCGACGGGCACCGATCGACGCCGGACCGACCCGATCGCCGTGGTCGGCCTCGGCTGCCGCTGGCCGGGGGCGAACGGCCTCGACGAGTTCTGGGACCTGCTGCGCGGCGGACGGGACGCCGTCCGGACCGCGCCGCCGGGCCGCTGGAACGCCGACGCGGCGCCGGTCGTCGGCGGCTTCCTCGACGACGTGGCCGGGTTCGACGCCGAGCACTTCGGCATCACCCCGCGTGAAGCGTCCACAATGGACCCGCAACAGCGGATGCTGCTGGAGGTCGCCTGGGCCGCGCTGGAACACGCCGGGATCGCCCCGGCCTCCCTGCGCGGCAGCCGGACCGGGGTGTTCACCGGGATCTCCACGCACGACTACGGGCATCTCACGATGTCGGGCGGCGGTGTCGATCTGTGGACCGCCACCGGCGCGGCCGGGAGCATCTCGGCCAACCGGCTTTCCTACGTCTACGACCTGCGCGGACCGAGCATGGCGGTGGACACCGCGTGCTCGTCTTCGCTGGTCGCGGTGCACCACGCGGTCCGCGCGCTGCGCGACGGCGAGGCGGATCTGGCCTTGGCCGGCGGGGTGAACCTCATGCTGTTGCCCGGGCCGACGGCCGCGTTCGCCGCGGCCGGGCTGCTCGCCGGGGACGGCCGGTGCAAGACGTTCGCCGCGGACGCCGACGGTATCGCGCGCGCCGAAGGCTGCGGTGTCGTGGTGCTCAAACGGCTGGCGGACGCCGAGTACGACGGCGACCGGGTGCTGGCGGTGATCCGCTCCACCGCGGTCAACTCCGACGGCCGGTCACAGGGCATGGCGGCACCGAACCCCGTCGCCCAGCAGGACATGCTGCGCACGGCGTACCACGGCGCCCGGCTCGACCCGTCCACTGTGGACTACGTCGAGGCGCACGGCACCGGCACGCTGCTGGGCGACCCGATCGAGGCCCGCTCGCTCGGCGCGGTTCTCGGCAAGGACCGCCCCGCCGACGCCCCGTTGCTGATCGGCTCGGTGAAGACGAACATCGCGCACGCTGAGGCCGCCGCGGGAATCGCCGGGCTGATCAAGGTCGTGCTCGCGCTGTCCCGCGACGAACTGCCGCCCCAGCTGCACTTCTCCGCCCCCAATCCGCACATCCCGTTCGACGACCTTCGCTTGAAGGTGGTGACCGAGCCGACGCCGTGGCCGCGCCGGTCCGGCCGCGCCACGGCGGGGGTGTCCGCGTTCGGGTTCGGCGGGACCAACGCGCACGTCGTCGTCGAACAGGCGCCGTCGCTGGAACCGGCCGCGGACCGCGCGGGCGTCCGGATCGGGCTGCTGTCCGCCCGCACCCGCGACAGGCTGACCGAACGCGCGACGCAGCTGGCGAGCTGGCTGGAGGCCACGCCGTCGCTCCTCCTCGCGGACGTCACGCACACACTGTCCCGGCGCGACAACGGCGGGCCGCATCGCGCCGCCGTCGTCGCCGGGGACACCGCCGAACTGGCCGTACTGCTGCGCGCCGTCGGTGCCGAGGCCGATCCGCTGCCCGCCGGAGCGGCCACCGGCACCGCCCTGAGCACCGACGGACCGGTGTTCGTGTTCTCCGGGCACGGCTCTCAATGGCCGGGGATGGGACAGGGACTACTGCGGGCCGAGCCCGCCTTCGCCGCCCAGGTCGACAAGCTGCACGACCTGTTCACCGAGCACACCGGCCGCTCGCTGCGCGCCTTGCTCATCACCGCGGATCCCCTGTCCCTGCCCGAAACCCAGACGGCGATCTTCGGTACGCAGATCGCGCTGGCCGCTCAGTGGGAGGCGCTCGGTGTCCGGCCCGCGGCCGTCGTCGGGCACTCCCTCGGCTCCGCGGCGGCCGCCGTCGTGAGCGGCGTGCTCACTCCCGACGAGGCCGTCCACCTGGTCGCGACCCGCGCGCGGCTCCTGGGCACCATCGGCCCGGGCGGCGCGATGGCGGCGGTGGAGCTGGCTCCGGAGGAGCTGGAGCTGTACCCGGACATCGAACTGGCCGTCGAATCCGCGCCGGGTCAGCTGACCGTGGCCGGGGACGCGACCGTGCTCGACCTGCTCGTCGCGGAACTGGAGTCGGCCGGGCTGACCGCTCGGCGGCTGCCGGTCGAAGTCGCCGGGCACTCCGCCCGCGTCGACCCGGTGCTGCCCGCGCTCCGGGAGGCGCTCGTCGAATTGGGCGGCCGCCGTCCGACGGTGCCCTGGTACGACACGGTTCTCACCGATCCGCGGGAGCTGCCGGACTTCGACGCCGGGTACTGGGCCACGCACCTGCGCCGTCCGGTCCGGTTCCGGCAGGCCGTGGCGGCCGCCGCCGCGGACGGGCACCGGGTCTTCCTCGAAGTGTCACCCCATCCGATCCTGCGCGGCTCGGTGGCGCGGACGCTCGCGGCCGAGGGGATCCACGACGCCGTCGTCACCGGGACGCTGCGCCGCGGTCAGGACGAGGTCCGCGCGCTGGGTGCCGCCGCGGCGGAGCTGTACTGCGCGGGCACGCGCATCACCACCGCCGATCCGGACGACGGCGCCCGTCTGGTCGACGTCCCGCCGATGCCGTGGCGGCACGAACGGCACTGGTACACCGCCGCCGAGGAGCCGCCGTCGTTCGCGGCGCGCGCGCCGGAACCCGAACCCGTGCGGAGCGGCGGCGGTGATCGGCTGACCGAGATCGTCGCCGCCGTCATGGGGTTGCGGCCCGACCGCATCGACGCCGACGTCCCGCTCGTCGAACTCGGGCTGGATTCCCTGATGGCGAACCGGATCAGGGAGGCTGTCCGCCGGGAGTTCGGCACCGAACCCGACGCCGTCGCCGTGCTCCGGGGCGCAACCCTCGCCGACCTCGGCCGCGACCTCGCGCCGCGCGAAGACGAGGATCCGCGTCCGGCCCGAGGCCGTGCCTGGGACGCGGCCGACCGCCTGGTGCTGCGGCTGTGGCACGAGCACACCGGAACCGACGCGGGTGGCACTCATGTCCGGCTGAGCGAGAGCGACACACCCGATCGGCTGGCCGAACTGCTCGCCGAAGGGCTCGGCGCCGAACTCGACACGCCTGTCGACGCCGCCGAACTCCGGCGGCACGACTCCCTCGCGGCCATCGCCGACGTCGCCCGCGCCGTCCTCGACACGCGAGAAGAGCGGGGACCGGTCCACGTCCTCACTCCTGGCGAGGAAGGGATCGCGCCGCTGCTGCTGTTCCACCCCGGCGGCAGCACCTGCACCGTGTACCGGCCGCTGTTGGACCGCCTGCCCACCGCGGTGCCGTGCGTCGGGTTCGAGCGCGTTCCCGGTGTCAGTATCGAGGAGCGGGTCGAGCAGCTCCTGCCGTTGGTACGGGAGCAGCGCCGGGACCGGCCGTACCGGTTGGCGGGCTGGTCGTTCGGCGGAGCACTGGCCTACGGTGTCGCGGCACGCCTCGCGGAGGAAGGCGAGGAGGTCGAATTCGTCGCGCTGATCGACACCATGCTCCCGCTCCCGGAGCCGGATCTGGACCCGCGCGCGTCGTCCGCCCGGCGGTTCCTGCGGTTCACCGGCTACGTCGAAGGGACCTACGGCCGCGAAGTGCGGCTGGGCCACGAGGAACTGGCGCCACTGCCCGAAGAGGAGCAGATCGAGCTGACCATGCGACGGGTGGCCGAGGCCGGTTTGCTCAGTCCCGGCGTGCTCCGGCATCAGCGTCAGTCCTTTTTGGACACGCTGGCGGCCGAACGGGCCACCCCCCGCCGCTACGACGGCCGGGTCGTGCTCTACCGGGCGGTCGAGCAGTACGCGGCCGGGCTCGCGATGGAGCCGCGGTACTCACGCACGGATCTCGCGGCGGGCTGGGCGGAGCTGTGCCCGGAATTGGAGATCGTGCCGGTCGAGGCGCATCACCTGTCGGTGGTCGACCCGCCGCACGTCGACGTCGTGGCGAAGCATCTGGCGGGACTCCTGTGACCACGGCCCGGGCCGAGCGAGCGGTCGACCGCGCCTGGCCGCTCCTGGCGGTGCTCGGCGCCGGGCTCTTCCTCGTCGCCGTCGACGCGACGGTGCTGCACGTCGCGCTGCCCGACCTCGTCCGGCAGTTGCGGCCGGGCGCGGCGGCGCAGGTGTGGATCGTGGCGATCTACCCGCTGACCGCCGCGCCGCTGCTGCTGCCGTTCGGCACCCTCGGCGACCGGTACGGACGACGGCGCGTGCTGGTCGCCGGGTACGTGGTGTTCGGGATCGCGTCGCTCGGCTGCGCGTTCGCGCCGAACGTGCCGGTGCTGCTGGGTTTCCGTGCGCTGCTCGGCTGCGGCGGCGCGATGATCATGCCGGTGACGATGTCGCTGCTCCGGGAGCTCTTCCCGGAGCAACGGCACCGCCGCACGGCGATCGCGGTGTGCAGCGGGATCGCCGGGACCGGCTCGGTGTTCGGGCCGGTCCTCGGCGGGGTGCTCGTCGAGACCTGGGGCTGGCGGGCGACGTTCCTGCTGAACCCGCCGGTGATCCTGGCCGCGGTGGTGCTCGCCTTGCTGTGGCTGCCCCGGAGTCCACCCGGGCCGCGGTCGTGGGACGCGCTCAGCGCCCTCCTCGCGGCGAGCGGTGTCCTCGGGATAGCTTTCGCCATCGGGCACCCGGGGTCTTGGCCGCCCGCCCTCGCTTCGGGTGCGGCCGGCTGTGTCCTCATCGGACTGTTCGTACGCCGTCAGCGCCGGACCGATCCGCCGCTGCTGGACCTCACACTGTTCCGGATGCCGGGCGTGCGGGCCGCGGTGGGCGGAATCCTCCTGGTGATGAGCACACTGGTCGGGCTCGGCCTGTTGTTCGCGCAGTACCTCCAGGTGGTCCTCGGTCTCTCGCCGACAGCGGCGGCGACCCGGCTGCTCCTGGTGCTGGGCGCGTCGGCCGTCGGCAGCGTGGTGACCCCTTCGCTGCTGGGCCGGTTCGGCAACGCGCGGGTCCGCACGGCCGGATTCGTGGTGGCTGCGGTGTCCTTGCTGGTCCCGGCCGCCGGGCCGGCCGCGCTGACGTCACCGGTGCTTCTCGGCATCGGGCTGACCGGGCTGGGACTGGGGATGGCGCTCGCCCTCACGTCGAGCACCGACACGCTGCTTTCGGCGACCTCGGCGGACCAGGCGGGCGGGGCCGCGGCGGTGGAGAAGACGGGCTACGAGCTGGGCGCCGGTTTCGGGACGACGGTGTTCGGTTCCCTGGCGGCCGCGGTGTACGCGGGCCATCTGGCCGTCCCGGCCGGAGTGCCCGAGACAGCCCGGCGGCTCGCCGTGTCAGGACCCGCTCAAGCCGAAGCTGCGGTCTCGGGACTTCCGTCGCACTTGGCCGGCGAATTGCTCGATGCGGCAAGGGCCGCTTGCACGACCGGGCTCCAGGTGTCGGCGGCCGTCGCTTGTGCGCTGTTCCTGGTGGCCGTCCTCGTCAGCTCGGGCGCGCCTCGTCGGTGAACTGCTCGGCGAACTCGCCCGTCGGCGGGATCTCCTGGATCACGTCGATCAGCACGCCGTTGGGATCCGCGATGATGAAGTGCCGCTGCCCGAACTCCTCGCTGCGCAACGAAAGCGCCTCGGGCAGGCCCACCTCCCCGACCAGCCGCCGGTGCTCGGCGTCGACGTCTTCGACCTCGAAGTTCAGCAACATCCCCTGCACGGGTTTGCCGAACCCGGCGGGAATGGTCTCGTGCCCGGGGGCGAGGATCGCGAGCTCCCACGCATCACGTTTGAGGCTGACGTACCAATCGGCCTCGAACGTGAGCTCGAAGCCGAAGTGGCCGCAGTAGAAGTCTCGCGTCTCGGCGATCTTCTCGGTCATGAGTACGGGATAGAAGCTGGTCAGGCGCATGATGCCCCCTGTCTCGTGAACAATACCGACCGTCGGTTTGTTTCTTCGAAGTTAGCCAACCGACGGTCGGTATGTCAAGATTCGGGTATGTCCCGCACGAAGCAGCAGCAGCGCGAAGAGACGATGGAGGCCCTCACCGCCACCGCCCGGCGGCTGTTCGCCGAACACGGGTACGGCAAGGTCGGACTGGAGACCATCGCGCAGACCGCGGGCGTGAGCAAAGGCGCGCTCTACCACCACTTCAGCAGCAAGGCGGACCTGTTCCGGCACGTTCTCAGCGTCGTCCAGCACGACGTCGGGGAGCAGATCGCGCGGGCCGCGGACGCCGCACCCGACTCATGGACGGGACTGCTGGCGGGATGCCGCGCGTTCCTCGCCGCGGCGACCGATCCGGAAACCCAGCAGATCATGCTGCTGGACGGTCCGGCCGTGGTCGGCTGGCAGGACTGGCGCGAACTCGACGCCGAGTCCTCCGCCCGGCACCTGGCCGAGGCCCTGACCGGCCTGATGACCGAGGGCGTCCTGGCGAAACGCCCCGTCGAACCGTTGGTGCGCCTGCTTTCCGGCGCGATGAACGAGGCCGCCGTCTGGCTGGCCCACTCCCCCGACCCCCAAGCCGACCTCGCCGCGACGATGGACACGCTCACGCCGATGATCGAGGCGTTGCGCTGAACCCAGCGCCGATGCCCCCAATGCCACATTGGGGACACTCAGCCGGGCACCGGGTCGGAGGCTTCAGAGGGAAGCACAGACGCGAAAAAGCCCCACCCTCGCCGGATGGGGCCTTCACTGCGGTGGGCGATACTGGGATCGAACCAGTGACCTCTTCGGTGTGAACGAAGCGCTCTCCCCCTGAGCTAATCGCCCGCTGTACGAACTCCGGTTCACCTGGGGAAGCGAACCTGGTGCGCGATACTGGGATTGAACCAGTGACCTCTTCCGTGTCAGGGAAGCGCTCTCCCGCTGAGCTAAACGCGCGTGATGTAGTTGTTCGTACGAGAGATACCTTAGCGGACCCCGTTTCCTGGCCGTCACAGGGGGTAGCCCATCCGCGAAGCTCAGGGTTTCGGCAGCCGCGAGGCGATCGAGCCGGCGATCTCCTTCGCCCGGTCACAAGGGCTTCCGCTCCCCTCGCGCGCCAGCAGCCGGACGGCGACATGTTCGACCTCGCGGTCCGAAAGCGGACGGTGCCGCCACGTCACGGCGCAGTTCGAACCGCCGAACTCCCGTATGTCGCCCGTGACACCGCTGCCGAGGTCGACCGGGGACCCTTCGGGCACGAACGCGCCCCGCTGCAGTTCGACGGTCAGCGTGTCCCCGGCGCCCACCCACTCACAGATCCGCAACGTCCGCGGCGCGGGCTGGGCGTTGGGCATGTTCTTGGTGACGACCGCGGGATCGGCGACCGCGCACGGGTCGAGCGGGAGGATGCCGCCAGGCTCACCGGGGCGGTCGACCTCGTGCGTGCGCAGCCGGGTGAGGGCCGCGCTCAGCATGTCGTCGGCGGCCTTGCAGGGATCGCCTTCCCGGCCGGGATGGGAGACGACGACGCCGAGCCGCCGGTCCGCCGGCAGCTGGGCGACCGAGTCGCATCCGCCGCTGATCGTGCTGCGCAGCAACGGAAGTCCTTCGGCGGTGCGGTCGGTCCGTTCGAGACTGCTCGCCGTCACACCTTCGCCGAGCCGCAGTTCGAAGGACACACCCTTGAGGCCGGTGTACTTGCATCGGGCCGGGTAGAGCGAGTCCGTGTCCGCCTTCAGGGTGCCGAACTCCTGCACGAACCGGCCCGCGAGCACCTTGCACGGATCCACCAGTCGCAGGCGTTCCGCGCTGAGCGCCTCGGCCGCCGCCAGCGACGTCGTTCCCGGGCTCTCGGGTTTGGCGTAGTCGGCGATGGAGAGGCCGAGCGCCACGATCCCGGCGACCAGCAGCAGAACGACCCCGGCCAGCGAGCCGAACAGGATCTTCTTCGTCCGCGGCGCCATCTTCTTCGGCGGTGGCCGCCAGATCGGCAGCGGCAGGGCCAGCACCGAGCGCACTTCGGCGTCCTGCTGCTGGATCCGGGCGTGCACGGCGGGCGGCCAGGGCGCCGCCCCCGGCGGCACGGGGCCGAGATGGTCCAGGATCTGCTCCGGGGTCGGCCTCTGCGCGGGGTTCTTGGCGAGGCAGGGTTCGGCGAGCCGCCGGATCTCGTCCGGGACGGCGCTGAAATCCGCGGCGGCGTGCACGACGTTATACAGCGTTTGCGGCGCGGTCGGGCCGGTGAAGGGGCCGCGTCCGGTGGCCGCCATGACCAGGATCGCGCCGAGGGAGAACACGTCGCTCGCGCCGGTGACCTGCCCGCTGCCCGCCTGTTCCGGGGACATGAACGCGGGCGAGCCGATGATCGCGCCCGTCCCGGTGAGTTCCTGCGCTTCCTCGGCCACCCGCGCGATGCCGAAGTCGATCACCCTGGGCCCGTCACTCGTCAGGATGATGTTGCTGGGCTTGAGATCCCGGTGGATCAGCCCGGCACGGTGGATCTCGGTCAGCGCGGCGGCGAGCCCGGACGCCAGCAGGCGGACCGACTCGGCGGGCAGCGGTCCGGCGGCGTCCACCGCCTCCTTCAACGACGGCCCGGTGACGAAGACCGAGGCGAGCCACGGGGTTTCCGCCTCCGCGTCGGCGTCCATGACCGCGGCGGTGTAGGCGCCGGAGACAAGCCGCGAGGTGGCGACCTCGCGCCGGAACCGTTCACGGAAGCGTGGATCGTGCGCGAACTGGGCCTGCAGCTGCTTGACCGCGACGAGCCTGCCGTCCGGCGCCAGGCCGAGCACGACCCTGCCCATCCCGCCTTCACCGAGCTCGGCGACGATCCGGTACGGGCCGATCTGCCGGGGTTCGGCGGGGTGCAACGGTTTCACTGATCAGCCCTAGGGTTTCGGGAGTTTCGGCAACAGCACTTCGGCGAAGCCCTTCGCCTTGTCGCATGCCTGGCCGGCGGTCAGTTTGGTCCCGCTCGTGCTGAACGTCAGTTCGACGTTCTCGCCGTCACGATCGCTGATCTGCCGATGCCGCCAGCTCAGCGAGCAGGTCGAGCGCGCGACACCGTCGTCCTTCTCGGCCAGGTACACGGTCTTGCCACCGATATCCAGCGTCGCGGTGTCGGTGTAGTAGGAGTCCTTCGACTGGAACGGCGGATAGCCCTTCAGGAGCTTCAGCCGCAGGCCGCCCGCCGCGTCGTACCGGCATTCGTGCAGGTGCTCGCGAATGGCTTCGACCACGGGCCCGATCAGCCGGTCCGCCGTCGCGGGGCCGACCAGCGCGCACGGGTCCAGCAGGGCCAGTGTGCCCGCCGGGAGTTCGCGTTCCTGGCCGCCCGCCCTGATCCGTTTCACCGTGTCGGTCAGCGCGGCCTTCACCACGGCGCAGGCTTCGTCCTTTGTGGACATCGAGTTCACCCGGGCGCTGAGGCTGGTGTTCGCCACCCCGGTGATGGGCACCGACACGCCACAGGAGTCGTCGGATCCCTTGAGGGTCAGCGGAAGCCCTTCGAGCTCGCCGCTCGGTTCGCCGCTGACCAGGCCGCCGGCGATGTCCAGGTCCAGCCATTGGTCCGCGGGCGAGGAGTACGTGCAGGAGTCGAAGTCGACGGAGTTCTTCTTGGTCAGCTTCCCGAGTCCGGGCACGTCACGGCCTTCGAGCACCTTGCACAGGTCGACCTTGCGCAGGTTGTCCGGGCCGAGCGGATCCGCGTTGACCGGGGTGGTCACCGGTACGTCCGGCGCCGCCGAACCGCTCGGCGCCGCGACGGCCGCAGGCGGGTCGTCCCCGTTCAACGACACAGCGGCGACGACGCCACCGACGAGCAGCACCACGGCGGCCGCGGCGAGTCCCGCGTACAGGCCGCGCCGGGACCTCTTCGCCGGAGGCGGGTTCAGCAGCCGCCGGACCTCGGCCTGCTGGGTCTCGATGAGGTGCGAAACCACCGGCGGCCACGGGGTGACCATCGGCGGGATCGGACCCAGCCGCTCCAGCACCCAAGCCGGGGACGGCCGGTCCGCCGGGTTCTTCGCCAGGCACGGCTCGACGATCTGCCGGAGTTCCGGCGCCAGATGCCGCAGATCGGGCTGGACGTGCACGACGTTGTAGAGGGTGTGCGGGGTGGACGTCCCGGTGAAGGGGTTCGATCCGGTCGCGGCCATCACCAGCAGCGCGCCGAAGGAGAACATGTCGCTCGCCGGGGTCAGCGGCTTGCCCTCGGCCTGTTCCGGCGACATGAACCCGGGCGAACCGATCACCGCGCCG
Organism: Amycolatopsis thailandensis; assembly: GCF_042723255.1. Taxonomy (NCBI): domain Bacteria; kingdom Bacillati; phylum Actinomycetota; class Actinomycetes; order Pseudonocardiales; family Pseudonocardiaceae; genus Amycolatopsis; species Amycolatopsis thailandensis. The sequence continues at coordinate 7,472 of NZ_JBHXJK010000122.1, read as the reverse complement.
GTGTGCGTGAGTTCGGAATCGCCCTCGACGGCGCGGGCGATCCCGAAGTCGATCACCCGGGGGCCGTCACCGGTGAGGATGACGTTGCTCGGCTTCAGGTCCCGGTGGATCAGCCCGGCGCGGTGGATGTCGCCCAGCGCCAGCGCGAGCCCGGCGGCGAGATGCCGGACAGCCGTCGGCGGCAGCGGCCCGCCCGCCGAGACCGCCTCGGACAGCGCCGGCCCCGGCACGAACACCGAGGCCAGCCACGGTGTCGGCGCGTTCGGATCGGCGTCCATGACCGGGGCGGTGTACGCGCCGGACACCAGACGCGACGTCTCGACCTCCCGCCGGAACCGCTCGCGGAAGCCGGGGTCGTGCGCGAAACCCGGGTGGACCTGCTTGATCGCGACCAGGCGTCCGTCGGAGGAGATCCCGAGCAGCACCCGGCCCATCCCGCCCTCGCCGAGCGCGGCGAACACCCGGTAGCGCCCCACGCCGGTGGGTTCGCCGGTGTTCAACGGCTTCACGAAAGGCCCCCTTGTCCGGGGCCGATGGTACAAAACCACCCGTAAGTGTCACGCAGCGCGTCGGTCCGACCGGCCGAAATCCTTCAGCCGAAGACTGTTGGACACGACGAGCACCGACGACAGCGACATCGCGGCCCCGGCGATCAGCGGGTTCAGCAGTCCCAGCGCGGCCAGCGGGATCGCGGCGACGTTGTAGCCGAACGCCCAGGCCAGGTTCCCCCGGATGATCCGCAGCGTGCGATCGGCGAGCCGGATGGCGTCGGGGACCACGCGCAGGTCCTCGCGGACCAGCACGATGTCGGCCGAGCGCAGCGCGATGTCGCTGCCCTGGGCCATCGCCATGCCGAGATCCGCGGTGGCCAGCGCCGGGCCGTCGTTGATCCCGTCGCCGACCATCGCGACCCGCGCTCCCCCTGCCCTCAGCTCCTCGATGACCTGGGCTTTCTCCGCGGGCAGGACGCCGGCGCGCACGTCGGAGACGCCGATCTCGGCCGCGATCGCGCGAGCGGCGGCTTCGTTGTCGCCGGTCAGCAGCACGGTCCGCAGGCCGAGCGCGTGCAGGTCCTCGACGGCGGCCCGAGCCGACGGCTTCACGACGTCCCGGATCACCAGCTGTCCGGCGATCCGCCCGTCCGCCGCGACGAGGATCGCCGTCTCCCCGTCGTTCCCGGCGGTCCCGAAGTCGTCAGGGACCGCGATCTCGCGATCGGCGAACAGGCGCGCGTTGCCGACGAGGACCTCGTGTCCCTCGACCTCGCCTTTCGCGCCGAGCCCGGGCAGCGCGCCGAAACCCTCCACCGGGGGCAGGTCAGGCAGTTCGGCCCGGGCCGCGGTCACGACGGCGGCCGCGATGGCGTGTTCCGAACCGGCTTCCACGGCTCCGGCGAACCGTAGCACCTCACCGACGGTGAACCCGTCGGCGGGACGGCACGCGGTGACGGTCATCTTCCCGGTGGTGACGGTGCCGGTCTTGTCCAGCACCACGGTGTCGACCGTGCGGCTCGCCTCGAGCGCGTCAGGGCCCTTGATAAGGATGCCCAGCTGCGCGCCGCGGCCGACGCCCGCCATGAGCGCGGTCGGCGTGGCCAGCCCGAGGGCGCAGGGACAGGCGATGATGAGGACCGCGACCGCCGCCGCGAAACCCTCTCGCGCGGGAGACCCGCCGAGCAGCCACACCGCGAGGGTCAGCACCGCCACGCCGAGGACGGCGGGAACGAACACCGCGCAGATCCGGTCGACGAGACGTTGTACGGCGGCCTTGCGGGCCTGCGCGCGTTCGGCCAGCGCGGTCATCTGGGCCAGCTGAGTGTGCGCGCCGACCGCGGTCGCGCGGACGACCATCCTGCCGTCCCGGTTCACCGAGGCACCGACGACCCGGTCTCCCTCGGTGACCTCCGCGGGTACCGGCTCCCCGGTCACCGCACTGACATCCACAGTGGACAGTCCACTGTCGACGATCCCGTCCGCGGCGATCGACTCCCCCGGTTTCACCACGAACAGGTCGCCGACGGCCAGTTCGCCGATCGGGACCATCCGCTCGGCGCCGTCCCGCAGCACCCGGACGGCCTTGGCGGCCAAGGCGTCCAGCGCGGCCAGGAGCCCGGCGGCACTGCGCCGGGACCGGCTCTCGAAGTACCGTCCTGCCAGCAGGAAGGTGGTCACCCCGGCGGCGACGTCGAGATAGATCGCGTCGGCCCCGGCCGCCGTCGGCCCGAAGCCGATCCAATACCCGGGTTCGGCGCCGCCCGCGAAAGCGGACCACGCCGACCACGCGAACGACGAGAGCACACCCAGCGACACCAAAGTGTCCATACTGGACGAACGATGACGGAGGTTCCGCACCGTGGCCCGGTGGAACGGCAGCGCGGACCAGAACACCACCGGAACGGCCAGGACGAGACACAGCAGTTCCCAGCCGGGGAATCGCAGCCGCGGCACCAGGGCGAGGGTGATCGAGAGGTTTCCCAGCGGGATCGCCAGGAGAGCCGCGACGACCAGCCTCCGGCGGAGATCCCGGACCCGCTCGAAGCCGGTGTCCGGATCCTCTTCCCCGCGGATCTCCGCCGTGTAGCCGGATTTGCGGACGCGCTCGATGAGGACGCCGTCGGCCAGCGCTTCGGGCACCTGCACGGTGGCGCGCTCGGTCGCGTAGTTCACCGACGCGCGGACGCCGTCCAGTTTGTTCAGCGTGCGTTCCACCCGCGCCGAACAGGCGGCGCAGGTCATCCCCGACACGGTCAGTTCCACCGTGCGGACGGCGGACTCCGGCGCGGAAATCGTCATTTCGTGGCACTCCCAGGATTCACCAGTGGTTCCTTGGTGGTGGAACAGGTGTCCCGGGTGGTGTCGCGAGGCAGATTACCGCCGCCGGGAACCGGACCCGTCGGCGGCCCGACTACTGCGGTGGTGGTGGAAACAGGTGTCCCGCGAGTCAGGAGTGAAGGTGGCGGCGAGGCGTCGATACAGGTCGTGAGTGGCGATTCGGGTCAGGGCCGACCGTGTCTCAGGTACCTACGGTCGGGCGATCTCGCGTGGCCGGTGGGACGGCACGCGTGACTGAGCGGACGGCGCACGTGATCAGACGGACGACACACGATGGACTCGGCCGTCGCCGAGTGCCGTCCGTCTGGACACACGTGTCGTCCGTCTGGACACACGTGCCGTCCGTCTGGACACACGTGCCGTCCACTCGGTCACGCGAAAGTACCGAGCTTGGTCACCGTGATCGTGAGTGGCGATTCGGGTTATTGAGGTATGGCAAAGGTGTCCTGTCAGGTACCAAGTCCGTGAAGGCCACCTTTGCCTTACCCCTCAATAGAACCCGAATCGCCACTCACGACCACCTGGACCGACCTGGCGGAGGAGGTGTCGGGATCGCGCTATTCCGGCAGCCGGGGGATGCAGAGGACTCACTGCGCGGTGTCGCGAAAGCCACTTTCAGGACGTCTGGTGTGCCCGAATTGGGGTTTGGGGCCCGCGAAGCCGCCCGGACCCCGGGGCCCCGGGGGGGGGTTATCGAAAGCCCCCGT
>NZ_JBHXJK010000122.1:0-3924 GCF_042723255.1 Amycolatopsis thailandensis | reverse complement strand
AGGCGTGTTTCTGGTATAGCCTTTTCAAGTTCGTGGGGTGTACGGAATGTGGCTTTCGCGACGCGCGAAGCCGCCGGGACCGCTGGGCCCGGGTGGTCGTGATGCGAAAGCCACGTTCACAACCTTCAACGTTGCGAAAGTGGCTTTCACAACCCGCGCCGCACTGTTCAAGGCCCTACCGGCCACATCCAGCGGTAGACGACGCGACGAACCCAGCAGGTAACCAAATACCGGCCCACCAGAACCCGAATCGCCGCGCACGACCCACGCGACTCCTAACCCTTCCGCGGGCTCAACACGAGATCGAACGTGTTCCCCTCCCCCTGAACGAAAGTGCTCAGATACGGGGTGAACGCCCCGCAACCGGTCAACGGCGCCAGCGCGTAGGTGCCGGCGAGCGCGCCCCCTGCCGCCATAGTGAAACCGTCGCCGGTACGCAGCTCCGCCGTCGACGGGGCCGAAGTCCTGCACCCCGGCCCGCTGCTGACCGGCATGCCGACGAGCGTCACGAGCGGAAGGACGGTCGTGAACCGGGGCCGCGCGACGAAACCGGTCCCGGCCAGATCGCCGCCTTGGGGTCCGTCGGCGACGAACTCCAGATCGGCCGCGCCCGGCACGAAGCCGAACAGCCGGAACTCGGTGTGCGCCTTGTCGAACACCGGACCGCCGCTGAACACCGTGGCCGCGGTGGGGCTCAGGTCGAAGGTTCCGGTCAGGGGCGCGGTGGCGCCTAGCGCCTTGACTCCGGTCTTGCCGGCGACCGCGTACCGATGCCCCGCGGGCTTCTCACCGAGGTCGAAAGAGAGCAGGACCGCGTCCTGGCCGGGGTCGAGCGCGCAGTCCGAGGTGAACGAGCCGATCCCCGTGTACGAGCCGTCGGCTTTCTTCGGGGTCAGGCGGGTGGTGAAGTCACCGACGGTCAAGGTGGTCTTGCCCGGCTTCGCCAGTGTCACCGTCGGCACGGAGCCCTTGGCCACCGTGGTGAAGCTGCCGGACGGCGGAAGTTCGGTTTTGGCGACGTCCAGCGGGATGCGCACGGGGAACGGCTTCGCGTCCCCGTTGACCAGCGTGACGCCCGCCGCCGCGGTGCCTTCGATGGTGGTGGCGCCGACGAGGTTGAGCCCGCGCGCCGCCTTGTCCGGCACGGTGACGGTGATCGTCAGCCCGGAGGTGGTGAGCGTGCCGCCGGGCGCGGTCGGGACCTCGAAGTCGGCCTTGATGTTCACGTCGAGCTTCTGCAACCCGATCAACGGAAAAGGGCAGGTGAACGACAGTTTCTTGTCCACGGGGGTGCCCGCCGCCGCACTGTGGACGGCGACGAACAGCAGGCTGGCGGCGGTGAGCAGGACGATGAGGCCCGCCGCGAGCAGCATCCGGACGTTGATGCGAAGGGGCATGGTCGCCTTCCTGACGACGCCGAAACGGCACTGAAAACGGCACCGGTCCCCGCCGCGAGCAGCGACGAGGACCGGCTTGCCTGGCTACTTCTTGGTGAGGTTCAGGTCGAGCGTGTTGCCGTCGCTCTTGGCGAACGCGCTGACCCAGTCGTTCAGCTGACCGCAGTTCTGCAGCGCCGACAGCGAGTAGGTGCCCGTCAGCTTCCCGCCCTTGAGCAGGTCGAAGTCGGGACCGGTGGTCATCTCGCTGGTGGACGGGCTGACCGTGCCGCACTTCGGGTCACTGCTGATCGGGATCCCGAAGACCTGCACGCTCGGCAGGAACACGTTGAACTTGATGTGCGCCTTGAAACCGGTGCCGACGAGCTCACCGGTCTGCTTGCCGACCTGTTCGACCTTGATCTCCGACTTACCGTCGATGAACCCGAAGAGCTTGAACTGGGTGGACGACGGGTCGAGCTTGAGGTCACCGGTGAACGTCTTCGAAGCCAGGTCGACGTCCGCGTCGAAGCCACCGTTGATCGGCGCGGTGCTGCCGAGTGACTTCAGCGCGGTCTGACCCTTGATGCCGAACGCGTACTTGATCCCGCCGCCACCGGGGGTGGTGGTCGGCGTGGTCGGGGTCGTAGGCGTGGTCGGCGTCGTGGGGGTCGTCGGCGTGGTCGGGGTGGTGGGAGTGGTCGGCGTGGTGGTGCCGCCCCCGCCGTCACCGATCTTGATCGTCGCCAGGGTGTTGTTCTGGCCCGGATCCTGCGTGCACGGCGCGTCGATCGTGCCGTCCGGCGTGATGCCGGTGACCGAACCGTCGGCCTTGCGCGGGGTGACCTTCAGCTGGAGGTCACCCACGGTGATCTTCGCCTCGCCGGGCTGGTTGAAGGTCAGCGAAGGGGTCTTGCCCGCCGCGTTGACCGTCATCTCGCCCGAAGTGGGGATGTTCTGCTTGGCGATGTCGTTGGGGACCTTGACCGGGAGGTTGAGCCCCGGTGCCGCCACGGTCGCCGCCGCGATGGCCTGGCCTTCCAACGTGGTGGCACCGATCAGGTTGAGCCCGCTGACCGTGTCCGCGTTGATCGTGGAGATGGCCTTGATGTCGAACGTTCCGGTCGGCTGACCGGTCTTGACCGACAGCGGAAGATCGGTGTTGATCACCACCTTCAGCGACTGCGACCCCACGAGCGGCAGGTTGCAGTGGTAGTTGAGCGGGAGCGAGATCGGATCGGCGACACTGTTCTGTGCCCCGACCACGAGTACCGCGGTGGCAAGCCCCACGGCACCGGCAGCGGCGGCGGCGACCGCCTTCTTGGTTCCTCTACGGTGACTCACGATCGTCCTTCCGTGGTATCAACGATGATACGAAACGGCGTACAATTCCCCAGAGCAATGAATATCGGCCCGAGAGAATTCTCCGGGTAGCGACGATGTCTGACGGATCGCAACCGAACAGTAAACTAACGACGCGTCCACGCCGCTATCAAGTGCTTCCCCGGAAAAGTTGACGCGGTCCCGGTAAATTGTCACCCTGGCACGGTGCGCACACCCGGTTCCTAGTAGCGGCACATGGGTTTCCCCAGCACAGGGCCAGTCGAGGCCGCCTGAGGAACCGCTGACGCAGGTGACAATCACACCGCGCGAAACTATCTCGCGGGTGCCAATCGACCTTTTCCCGCACACCCCTGTCTTGCCTGCCGGATTCTTTCGTGAGTAACCTCGCGGTTCAGCAAGCCGGTCACCGCCGACCACCGCGGATTCGCACTCCTCGTGCCACGGCCGGCCCTCTTTCGCCGAATTCGACGGGGAAACCATGAAAAGAATGCGCCGCACGGCAGCGCGAATCGCGTTCGCCATCGTCTCCGCGACCGCCGCCGCGGTCCTGCTGAGCGCCTGCGGGTCCGACAAGCCCGCCGACACCGGGCGGCACGCCGACCCGGCCGCGCTCGCCTGGGTGGACAAGGTGTGCTCGGGGGTCGCGACGGGCTCGGCGAAGATCTCCCAGCCGCCCGCGTTCGATCCCGCCAACCCGCAGGGCACGAAGACCGCCATGGTCGGTTTCCTGAACTCGCTTTCCGCCGCGCTCGACGACATGGCGGGCGGGATCCGGAACGCCGGTGTGCCGCCGGTCCCGGATGGACAGTCCGCCGTGGACAAGGCCACCACCACGCTCGGCGAAACCAAGACGAAGGTGTCCGCCACCCTGACGAAGATGCAGGACGCGAAGGTCACCGATCAGGCGAGTCTCCAGAAGGTGGTCGCCGACGCCGACTCCTCGATGAGCGGGCTGAGCGAGCCTGAAGGCCCGATCAAGCACCTGCGCGCCAACCCGGAACTCAACCTCGCGTTCGCCGAGTCCACCACCTGCCGTCAGGTCTACGGCGGAAACGCCTGAGTGCCCACCTTCGTGAGGCGAAGCGGTCGTGGTGGTGTCGCGGGCCGGGCGGGGCATGCTCCACGTGGAGCCTCCCCGGCCCACGCCTCACCGCTGCTTCCGGTGTCGCGAAAGCCACTTTCGGGACATCAGACGTCCCGAAAG
>NZ_JBHXJK010000121.1:0-25781 GCF_042723255.1 Amycolatopsis thailandensis | reverse complement strand
GTACATGAAGGCCCCCTTCCTTGCGCTAGGCGCAGTGAAGGGGGCCTTCATGTACTTCGGTCCTCCCGCATTCAGAGGACTAAATGCGGGCGGGTCAGTAGTGGAACCAGCCGGCGAACAGGGCGGGTGACGCGGCCAGCAGGCTGAACCGCAGCCAACGGCCCAGGAAACCAGTGGCCAGGAAGCTCGCCAGCGGCATCTTCACCAGCCCCGCGAGCACGCTCGTGGCCATGTACGGCGGCAGTCCGAGGATCGAACTCACCCCGTACGTGCCCGCCATCCAGTGCGGATGCCGGTGACAGCGTTCGCGCAGGGCGTCGAGCCGGGCGCGCAGCTTCTTGGTGCGAGCCCGCCACCTCTCCCGGCGCGGGGTGGGCGGCCGCTCCCGGTGCAGCCTGTCGTGCAGGGGTTTCGGCAGCTTGATCGTGCCCTTCGCGGCCAGGTAGTAGAGCGTCTTCCCGCCGACCTGACCGGCCGCGACGATGGCGCCGAGCAGCAGCCACGGCAAAGTCGGCTGGCTCGCGCACAGGCCGATGAGGAACATTTCGATGCTGACCACGGGAAGGATCGCCGAGCCGAAGGCGACGCCGAACGACAGGAGCAACCAGCCCACCATCGTTGCCTCCCCGTTATCTTCGACCTCTCCAAGCTATCAGCTGAAATACGGGTCGCACTGGGGCCAGCCCCCGTTACCGCGCTCGGGCACGCACCAGAAGATCACCTGTTCGTCGGCTCGCGGCCACCTGCCGCTGCCATGCTGGGCTCGTGGCCGACGTGCACGACGCGGTCCGCGGCAAGGGTTTCGCGGATCGCTTCGCCGACTTCTGCGCGGCCGTGGTGCGGCGCCTCCCCTTCGGGCTTTCCCGGCTGGTGGCGCCGAGCTTCCTCGGTTTCGCGCTCATCAACGGGTTCACCTTCGGGGTCGACCTGATCCTGCTGACCCTGCTCCGCGGCTGGCTCGGCCTGCCGGTGTGGCTGGCGATCACGCTCGCCTACGGGGTGGCTTTCGGGCTGAGTTTCGTGCTCAACCGCAGCATGAACTTCCGCTCGCACGCGCCGGTCGGCAGGCAGGCGGTGCTGTACGTCGTCGCGATCGTCATCAACTACCTGGCGTTCCTGCTCGGTGTCGGCGCAGGGCTGGCCGCGCTGGGCGTCGACTATCGCCTTTCCCGGCTCATCGCCGGGGCGTGCGAAGGCGTCTTCATGTACTCGGTGATGCGCTGGGTCGTGTTCGCGAAGTCAGGGAGTGAGTTCGAGGTCGAGGCTGCCGGTGAGCCGGACTTCGCGCACGTTCGTGCTTCCGGTGTCGAGGATGCGGACGGTTCCGTCGGGGGACCAGCCCGCGCGGCGGAAGAACCCCAGTGACGCGTGATCGGTCTGGGCGACCCAGCTGATCCCGCGGGTGGCGCCGTCCTCGCGCAGCCAGGCAGACGCGTTCGCCAGCAGCCGTCCCGCGTGCCCGCGCCGTCCCCAACGGGGCTCGACCAGCAGCGAGGCGATGAGCGCCGTCGTCGAGGCGTCGTCGGGCAGCGATCCGTCGGCGGTGGACACTTCGCTCTCCGGAGCCTGACCCGCGACGCAGAAGCCGACGGTGAACTCGCCTTCGGTGGCGAGGAAGACGCGTGTGCCCGGGTACTCGATCGTTTCGGCCCAGGTCTTTTCGAGCTCGGCGACGTCGAGCCCGGCGACAGCCGCTTCGCCGAGCAGTTCCGTGTAGGCGCTTTTCCACGTGTCGCGCTGGATGCGCGCGATCTCGGGGGCGTCGGACACGACTGCGGGGCGGACTTCGGCGGCGGCCATGCGGAGAATCTAGTCGGACCGCCGGAAACTGTCGGTGGCGGATGGCACCATTCGGACGATGAGCACTTCGACCATCAGCGGACCGGTCGCGCGCCGGATCGCCCTGGCCGCGCAAGGATTCGCCGAAGCACGGCCGAGCGGGGCGGTGACGAGACGGCATCTGCAACGCGTGTTGTCGCGAACCCAGCTGCTGCAACTGGATTCGGTGAACGTCGCGGTCCGCGCGCACTACATGCCGATCTTCTCCCGGCTCGGCGCGTACGAACCCGCGCTGGTGGACGACGCGGCGTGGTCCCATTCCGCGCGCAAGCCCCGGCTGCTGGTCGAATCCTGGGCGCACGAGGCGAGTCTGCTGCCGGTGGCGGACTGGCCGTTGCTGCGGTCCGGAGCGAAGCGCATGGGCTGGTGGACGAACTACGCGCGCGTGCTGGAGCAGACGCCCCAGCTGGTGGACGACATCCTCGCCGTGGTCAAGGAACAGGGACCGATCGGCGCGGGAGGCATCGAGCGCGCGCTGGAAAGTGATTCGGGCGGGTACAAGCCGGGCTCGTGGTGGGAGCGGTCGGAGGTCAAGAAGGCCTGCGAATGGCTGTTCGGCATGGGACAGCTGACCACCGGCACGCGCCGGTCGTTCGAGCGGCTGTACGACCTGACCGAACGTGTCGTGCCGCCGGAGATCCTGTCGCGGCGGGTGAGCCCGGAGGAAGGCGCCCGCGAACTGATCACCCGCGCGGCCGTCGCGCTGGGCATCGGAACCGAACCGGACCTGCGGGACTACTACCGGCTCGGCCCCGACGTCAGCAAGCGGGCGGTGGCCGAACTGGTCGACGCGGGTGTGCTGGAACCGGTGATCGTGGACGGCTGGCCCGCCCCGGCGTATCGGCACGTCGCGGCGAAGGCGCCTCGCACGGTCACCGGCCGCGCATTGCTGTCGCCGTTCGACCCGCTGATCTGGGAACGCGCCCGGACCGAGCGCATCTTCGACTTCTTCTACCGCATCGAGATCTACGTCCCCGAGCCGAAGCGGATCTACGGGTACTACGTGTTCCCGTTCCTGCTCGACGGCGAACTCGTCGGCAGGGTGGACCTCAAATGCGATCGGGCCGCGGGAGTGCTTCGCGTCCAGGGTGCCTTCGCGGAGCCTGGGGTGGACGTCGCGCGGGTCGCGAGTGAGCTGGCGGGCGAACTGCGGCTGATGGCGGCATGGCAGGGGCTGGACGGGGTCGCGGTGGGGGAGCGAGGCGACCTCGCTCCCGTGCTGTCGCGCCTCGTGGGCTGATCCCGGCACCCTCGCGTCTGCGATGAAGGGGCCTTTCATAGCAAAATTTGCTATGAAAGGCCCCTTCATCGCACCCGGGACGGGCGGATGAGCGCGCGCGTCCCGGTGGGCAGGGGCCCCGGTGTCATGAGGGGTCCCCATAGGACAGTTTTCGTCCCATGGGGACCCCTCATGACACTCTCCCTCGCCGGAAAACGAGCAAGGGACCTTTGCTCCCACCCCCGTGGAAAAGTGAGAGCAAAGGTCCCCTGATCCCCCTGCGGTCAGCGGCCTCACCGGGCCGCGCTGGTCACCTTCGCGTCGCCGGTGCCGGTGCGCGCCCGCACCTTCAGCGAGACGTCGGCAGGGGCGCTGTCCGCGACGTCCAGTTCGCTCGACACGGCCCCGGTCGTCGACGAAAGGTCGATCTCGGCCGGAACGCCGCCGCGGATCGCGACCCGGACCTCGCCCGAACCGGTGGTCAGCTCCAGCGCCCCGGAGGCGGCGTCCGTCACCGAGAGGTCGCCGCTGCCGGTGCGCGCCAGTACCTCGCCCGCGACTTCGCCGAGCCAGACGTCGCCCGTGCCGGTCGCGATCGTGGCCGAACCGCTGAGCGAGGACGCTTCGACGTTGCCGCTGCCGGTGCGCAGCTGGAGACCGGACGCCGTCGCTCCGAGCTTGACGTCGCCGGTGCCCGTGCGGACGATCGCCGACCCGTCGGCGCGCTCCAGGCTGATCTTGCCGGCGCCGGTGAGGAGGTCGGCGCGACCGGCGGCGCCGGTCACCGTGACGTCGGCCGCCCCGGCCCGCACTTCCAGATGCGAACCGGCGGGTGCCCGGACGGTCACGGCGAGCGGGACGTTCTTCAGCTGCCAGGCCTTCGGCGCCTGGACGACCAGCCGGTTGCCGGTCTTCTCGATCCGCGTCTGCGCCACGGCGTCGCCCACCGGGTTCGACGGCGAACCGCCGAGCTGATCGCCGAAGCGTTCCCCGACCCAGCTGAGCAGGCTCGTCATCCCGTCCACCCACGGCTGCTGTTCGCCGCCGTCCCGGCGTACCTCGGCGTGGACGCCGCTCTCGTCGGTCAGTTCGATGGTCACCCGGCCGATGGCCACGCTGACGTCGATCTCGATCGGGCCCTCGGCCTCGAAGTCTTCGACGCGCACGGTCTCTTCACCCGCGGGAGTGCTTTCCTCGGTCATCTTTTGTCCCTCAGTGTCTGGTGGTGAACCCGCGACCGCGATCGACGTCGGCAGGACGCTGCTGCCTGGTCTTCCCCGTCACGATGGCGGACGAGGGCGCCCTGCCACCGCGATAGCGGGGCCTTCGGCCGGGCGGGTTCACGCGTTTGGTTGCTTTCGAGGTGCGTCCTCAGCTCCGCCCCCAGGAGACTCAGCCCTGGACCCAGCCGTGCAGGCGCGAACCGGCACCGCCGTCCGGCTTCTGCTTGGTGTGCCAGTGCTCGCTCCCGCTCTTGCCCAGCGCCCCCTGGACGGCCTGCGAGACGAACGTGTTCAGCGAGACGCCCTGAGAGGCGGCCGCGGCTTCCGCCTGGCCCTTGACCTGCTCGAACAGGCGTAGCGTGATCCGGGTGATGTCGCCCGTGTCCACCTTGGGCGCGCGCGGGGCCTCCCTCGGCGGCTCGTGGCGGGGCGCGGACTGCTCGGCGCCCTCCGAGGAGCCGGTGACGACGACACGCACGTCGCGGCCGTCGAGCCGGACGTCGACGACGTGCCCCGGGAGCGCCGAAGTCACTTCGGCGGCCAGGTCGGCGAGGGCGTTCATGATGGTCAATCGGGCGGCCGGCTCCAGCGCCGACGACAGCAGCGCGGCAGCGCGCCGCGTCTGCTCGTCGCCGGCCGAAGCCGTGTTCGCGAGGTCCTCGCGAAGGCTTGTGATGTACGGCGTCAGATCCATGACACCACTATGACGTCATATGTGACGTCGGTCAAGGAAGCCATGACGTCACCGTGATGTCTCCCCGGCGTCAAAGACCCTTGCGGTTACGCTGCCCGGAGTCGTGGAGCAGGGGTCGAAAAGGAGTGCGAACGTGGCCGAGACCGTGTCACCCAAGGTTCAACTGATCGCGAAGACGGAGTTCTTCCCGCCGTCGGACGTACCGTGGTCGACCGATGCCGACGGTGGTGAGGCGCTGGCCGAATTCGCGGGCCGGGCCTGCTACCAGTCCTGGAAGAAGCCGAACCCGAAGACGGCCACCAACGCCGGCTACCTCGAGCACATCATCGACGTCGGCCACCTGTCGGTGCTGGAGCACGGCTCCGTCAGCTTCTACATCACCGGGATCTCCCGGTCGCTGACGCACGAGCTGATCCGCCACCGGCACTTCTCGTACTCGCAGCTCTCGCAGCGCTACGTGCCGGAGCGCGACGCCGCGTTCGTCGAGCCCGACGTCATCGCGCAGGACCCGGAGCTGCACGCGAAGTTCCTCGCCGCCTCCCAGGCCGCCGTCGACGCCTACACCGAGCTCCTCGCCGGGCTGGAGGAGAAGTTCGCCGACGTGCCGAGCGCGACCCTGCGCCGCAAGCAGGCGCGCCAGGCCGCTCGCGCGGTGCTGCCGAACGCGACCGAGACCCGCATCGTGGTCACCGGCAACTACCGCGCCTGGCGGCACTTCATCGCGATGCGCGCCACCGAGCACGCCGACGTCGAGATCCGCGCCCTGGCCATCGACTGCCTGCGCGAGCTGCAGAAGGCCTCGGGCAACGTGTTCGCGGACTTCACCATCTCCGCGCTGCCCGACGGCACCGAGGTCGCGTCCAGCCCGAAGGTCCTCGAAGGCTGATGCGACGCCTCGCGATCGACGTCCGGCCAGGCGAGTACGCGGTCGCCCGCCTGGCCCCGGACGCGCCGGTTCCGGCGAACCTGCTCGACCCCGGCGAGCCCGTGCTGATGTCCGTCACCCGGACGCCCGAGGAATTGTCGGTGATCTGCCCGGCCGGTCTCGCGCCCGCCGGGGCCACCGTCGAGGACGGCTGGCGGCTGCTGTCGGTCCGCGGGCCGCTGGCCTTCACGCTCACCGGCATCATCGCGGCGTTGTCGAGCGAGCTGGCCGCCGCCGGGGTGGCGCTGTTCTCGCTGTCCACTTTCGACACCGACCACGTACTGGTGCGGGGTTCCGAGCTGGAGCGCGCCGTGAAGGCGCTCCGCGAGTCCGGGCACGAGGTCACGGTCTGATCCACCAGCCAGGCACTACCGGAGCAAGTCGCTTCGTGGTCTTCGCGCCCACGCGGCCCCTGGCGGCACGGGCGATCCAGCCGAGTACGACCCGGTACGAGGCCGAATCGCCCGCACCGCCAGGAACCACCTGGATCACGAAGCCCATCGAACGGACTTGCTCCGGCAGCGCCTAGGAGAAGGAACCTTTCGGGGCGCGAACGGGTCCGAGTTAGCATCCTGCGCGAACCGAAGGAGCGCCGAACCTTGACCGACGAACAGACCCGTCCGTACGGGCCGCCCCAGCAGACGTTCCAGGCCCCAGGCGGGCGGATCGTCGCCGGCCGGTACGCCCTGCTGGGCGAGCTCGGCCGCGGCGGGATGGGGATCGTCTGGCGCGCCCAGGACCAGGTGATCGGCCGTCAGGTGGCGATCAAGGAGCTGAAGTTCCCGAACGCCCCCGAGGACGCCTCGGTGCTTTCGGAGCGGATGCTGCGCGAGGTCCGCTCCGGCGGGCGCCTCAACGACCCGGCCGTGGTCACCGTGTACGACGTCGTCACCGAGAACGGCGCGACGTACATCGTGATGGAGCTGGTCGAGGCACCGACGCTGGCCGACCTGGTCCGCGAACGCGGCCCCCTGCCCGCGCAGCAGGTCGCGCAGGTGGGGGAGCGGGTGCTGTCCGCGCTGCGGGCCGCGCACGCCGCCGGGATCGTGCACCGCGACGTCAAACCGGCGAACATCATGGTCGCGCTGGACGGCCGCGTGAAGCTCACCGACTTCGGCATCGCGCACGCCGCCGACGACCCGCGCCTGACCACCAGCGGCATGATCGTCGGCTCGCCCGCGTTCATGGCGCCGGAACGGGTCGAAGGCCGCGACGCGATGCCCGAATCGGACCTCTGGTCCCTGGGCACGACGCTGTTCTTCGCCGCCGAGGGCATCGTCGCGTTCGAACGCTCGACCACCGCGGCGACGCTGCACGCGATCATGACCGAGGCGCCGTATCTGACCCGGGTCCAGGGCCCGCTGGCCGCCGCGATCCTGGGCCTCCTGGTCACCAAGCCCGAAGCGCGGATGTCCTACGACCAGGTGCGCAGCCTGCTCTCGGCGGCGCAGGGCGTCCAGGCCCAGCCGACCCCGCCCTCGGGCGGCACGGCGATGATGCAGCCCGGCCAGCCGATGACCCGGCTCGCGCCCGCCCCCGCCAAGCGGAACCTCCGTCCGCTGTGGCTGAGCCTGGCCGCCGTCGCCGTGATCGGCGCCCTGGTCGGCGGGATCTTCCTCGGCCGGTGGATGGCCGCGCCCGCGGGGAACGCGCAGGCGCAGCCGACGCTGACCTACGGCATCAACGGCCAGCTCAAGATCGACCTGTCCGGGGACTGCTACAACGTCCCTCTCGCGGACAACACCACGATGAACAGCGAGACCAGCGGCAACTGCGCCAAGAACCACCTTGTCGAGGTCTACGCGAAGGGTGACCTACTCGGCGTCGAATCGGCCGGCGACAAGGACGCCACGGTCGTCGCGTACCCCGGCGCGGAGGTCGTGAGCCGGATCGCCGAAGCGGTCTGTTCGGCCACCTTCAACTCGGACGTGGTGCCCGCGCAGCAGCGGAGCGGGCTCTACTGGCGTGCCGTCGTCCCGACCGAGGCCGAGTGGAACCGGCCGCTGGGCGAGGACGACCACGACTACTCGCGCGAGTATCTGTGCCTGCTGGCCAAGACCGACGGCGGGCAGCTGACCTCCCAGATCACCACCAAGGTCAAATAGCTCACAGAGAGTTTGCGTCGAGTTCGCCTTCGTCGCGGAAAATCTCCCGCATTCGTAGGGAACGACCACGTCGGCAAGGGGTTCGGCACCCGCAGGAGGTACCTTCACAGCATGTCCACTCCACCCACCGCAGCGCCGGGAAGACCGTTCGGGCGCGTGCTCACCGCGATGGCCACCCCCTTCGACGCCGACGGCGCGCTGGACCTGAAGCGGGCGCAGGAGCTGGCCGAACACCTCGTGGATCTGGGCAACGACGGTCTCGTCGTGAACGGCACGACCGGCGAGAGCCCCACCACGACCGACGCCGAGAAGGCCGAGCTGGTCCGCGCCGTCGTCGCGGCCGTCGGTGACCGCGCGACGATCGTCGCCGGGGCCGGCACGAACAACACCGCGCACAGCATCGAGCAGGCGAAGCAGGCCGAAGCGGCCGGCGCCCACGGCGTCCTCGTCGTCACGCCGTACTACTCGCGGCCCAGCCAGGCGGGGCTCTACGCGCACTTCACCACGGTCGCCGACGCCACCGGCCTGCCGGTGATGCTCTACGACATCCCGCCGCGCTCGATCGTCCCCATCGAGGTCGACACGCTGCTGCGGCTCGCCGAGCACCCGCGCATCCTCGCGGTCAAGGACGCCAAGGGCGACTTGATCGCCGGCTCCGAGGTCATCGCGAACTCGCAGCTCGCCTACTACTCCGGTGACGACGGCCTCAACCTGCCGTGGGTCTCCGTCGGCGGCGCGGGCGTGGTCAGCGTCATCGGGCACGTCGTGGCCGGCCGTATCCGCGGCATGATGGACGCCTACGAGTCCGGCGACACCTCCACCGCGCGCACCAACCACCGCGGGATGCTCCCGGTCCTGCGGGCGATGTCCCGCGTCGGCGGCGTCGCTTTCTCGAAGGCGGCCCTGCGGCTGCGCGGTTTCGACATCGGAGACCCGCGGCTGCCCATCGTGGCCGCGAGCGAAGACCAGCTCCAGGCGATTTCCGCCGATCTCGCCCAGGGGGGCGTGCCGCTCGGTGATACCGCCGCCAGTGACTGGCATGGTGCACGAGTGGCACAAGCAGATTCAGCGGCGGCCTACACGGCGCCGACTTCACACACCAGCGTAGGGACCATGCCTCGGTGAGTTCATTGTCAACCGGACCCGGACCGACCACCCCGCCGCCGGCGCTGCCCGAAGGCGCCTTGCGCGTGGTCGCGCTCGGCGGGATCGGCGAAGTCGGCCGCAACATGACCGTCTTCGAGTTCGGCGGCCGTCTGCTGATCGTCGACTGCGGGGTCCTCTTCCCCGAAGACGACCAGCCCGGCGTCGACCTGATCCTGCCCGACTTCCGCGCGATCGAAGACCGCCTGGAGGACATCGACGGCCTCGTCCTCACCCACGGGCACGAGGACCACATCGGCGCCGTCCCGTTCCTGCTGCGGCTCGTCCCGGACCTGAAGATCTACGGCTCCCGGTTCACGAACGCGCTGCTCGCGGCCAAGGCCAAGGAGCACCGCCAGCGGCCGAACCTGATCGAGGTCCGCGAGGGCGAGCGCCGCAAGGTCGGCGCCTTCGACCTCGAGTTCTTCGCGGTCAACCACTCGATCCCGGACGCGCTCGCGGTGGCCATCCGCACGCCCGCGGGTGTCGTGCTGCACACCGGTGACATCAAGCTCGACCAGCTCCCGCTCGACGGCAGGCTGACCGACCTCGCCGGGTTCTCCCGGCTCGGCGACGAGGGCGTGGACCTGTTCTGCGTCGACTCGACCAACGCCGAGGTGCCCGGCTTCGTCATGCCCGAGCGGGACATCGGCCCGGTGCTCGACGACGTCGTCCGCAAGGTCGGCCAGCGCGTCATCGTCGCCTGCTTCGCGAGCCACGTGCACCGCGTCCAGCAGGTGCTCGACGCCGCCGTGCGGCACGGCCGCCGGGTCGCCTTCGTCGGCCGGTCGATGGTCCGGAACATGGGCATCGCCGCCGACCTCGGCCTGCTGAACGTGCCGGACGGCCTGCTGGTCAACCTCGACCAGGCCAGTGACCTGCCCGAGAGCAAGGTGCTGTTCGTGTCGACCGGTTCGCAGGGCGAGCCGCTGTCGGCGCTGTCGCGGATGGCGCGCGGCGAGCACCGGCAGATCTCGATCCGCGCCGGTGACACGGTCGTGCTGGCCAGCTCGATGATCCCGGGCAACGAGACCGCCGTGTTCGGCGTGGTCAACGGCCTCACCCGGCTCGGCGCGAACGTCGTGCACCAGGGCAACGCCAAGGTGCACGTGTCCGGGCACGCGTCGGCGGGCGAGCTGCTGTACCTGTACAACGCGGTGCGTCCCAGCAACGTCATGCCGGTGCACGGCGAGTGGAAGCACCTGCGCGCCAACGGCGAGCTGGCCGTGCGCACCGGTGTCGCGCCGGAGAACGTGGTCATCGCCGAAGACGGTGTCGTGGTCGACCTCGTCGACGGCAAGGCTTCACGGACCGGCCGGGTCGAGGTCGGGCACGTGTACGTCGACGGCCTCTCGGTCGGCGACGTGGGCGAGTCGACGTTGTCCGACAGGCTCGTGCTCGGCGAGGGCGGCTTCATCGCCATCACCGTCGCCGTCGACACGAACACCGGCCGGGCGGTGACGCGCCCGACGGTGTCCGGACGCGGGTTCTCCGACGACCCGAAGGCCCTCGACGCGGTGCTCCCGATGGTGGAGATGGAACTCGCGCGGACCGAGGCCGAGGGCATCACCGACACGCACCGCATCGCGCAGGCCGTGCGCCGCGTCGTCGGCCGCTGGGTCGCCGACACCTACCGGCGCCGCCCGATGATCGTGCCGACGGTCATCCCCGTCTAGCTCGAACGCACGTGAAGGCCCCTTTACTCAGTCGAGTGAAGGGGCCTTCGCGCGCATAATCGCCCCATGATGGTGGGGGTGCATGTGGTGGCGGCGCTCGCGGGTGTCGCGCTCGGGGTGGGCTTGGTCTACGTGGGCCGCATAGCGGTCGAGGGCGTCCGCCGTGACCGGCGGGCGCGGCCCGAGCAGATCGCCGCCGGGCTCCGGCGGGATCGCTGGGAACGCGTCGTCGAGAAGATGGACAGCGAGGACGCCGCAGAGCGTCTCGCGAGCTTCGCGGACCTGGAGCGGTACGTACGCGAAGAATCTGGCGCGCGCGAAGACGCTATCGAGCTGACCTGCACCTACCTGCGCAAGCCGTTCAGGTTCCCGGTCGAGGACGAGGACGAGTTCGTGATCCGGCGGGCCGCGCAAGGCCTGCTGACCCGGTGTCTCCGGCGATCCGGTGGCCTCGAACACCGGGAGGAGCTGGATCTCCAGGACGCGGTCCTCGTCGAGCCGGACTTCGCGGACTGTGACCTCAGCGGTGCCGACTTCCGTGACGGAGTGATCGCCGGCGGGGACTTCCACGGTGCCCGGTTCCGGCGTTTCGCCAACTTCGACAGGGTGTGGTTCACCGGCACCACCGATTTCCGCGCGGCCGCCTTCCCCCGGTTCACCAGCTTCGCCGAGGCGATGTTCAGCGGGACGACCACCTTCGCCGAGGCCGAGTTCGAAGACCGCGTGGACTTCGACGGCGCGCGGGTGGAGCGGCCGCGCGCCGCGGATTCCTGGCCGTCCCCGTGGCAGGTCTGGGTGGCTTCACCGGTGGGGCAGGGGCGGCTCGTGCCGCGAACGGACTAACGGATCGCCGCCGCGAGGAGCAGGGCGAAGGCGATCATGACCGCCTGACCGAAGAGGGCGTTGCGGGCTTTGCGCTGTTCCGCACGAGTGGGCCGGTTCATCACTGTTTCCCCCGGTTTCGAGTGCTTTCCTTACGGGGCAAGTGTTCTGTGACCCACTTCCGGAAACCTCCCGCCTCGGTAGGGTTCGACTACGACGAAAGTCGCAGCCTTCCCCTAGGGGTGCGGGCGGCGTACCCTCGGACGCTCCTCGAGCCCCATGCCGGGAGAGCCGATGGGACGCCACACCACCGCCCGGACCCGAAGACGGATGCTGCTCCCGCTGCTGGCGCTCGCGCTGGCCGCCGTGCTCGGCGCGGCCACCTGGGTGGCCGTCGCCGTGGCGCGGTCCGATCCGGGCTGTGAGCAAGCCCGGGTGATCGTCGCCGCGTCGCCGGACATCGCCCCCGCCGTCACGCGGACCGCTCGCGACCTCAAGCTCGACTGTGTCGCCTTCGACGTCCAGGCCAGGGAATCCCTTCAGGTGGCGGACGAGCTGTCCGGAACCACGCTCCGCCCTCAAGCCTGGATCCCGTCCTCGACGCTGTTCCTGCGGCGTGCCGACGGGGTCCCCGTGTCCGGCCCGTCGGTGGCGAGTTCGCCGGTGGTGCTCGCGGTCGCGGAGCCGATCGCCAAGGGGCTCGGCTGGCCCCGTAAACCGCTGACCTGGCCGGAAGTGCTCGGCAGCCCCGGAATCGCGGCCGGTATGCCGGATCCGGTCCGCGACCCCGTCGGCGTTTCCGCGCTGCTGGCGCTCCGCGATGTCGCCGGTGACACCACGGATCCCACCGGCGCGTACAGTGCCCTGCTCCGGAAGTTCGCCGCCACCACCTCCGGCGCGACGGTGTACCCCGCGTCGGAGAACGCGGTGCTGCGGCACAATGCGGAGCTCACCGCCGGCGAGACCGCGCTGGTGGCCGCGTATTCGCCCTCGGCCCTGTCGCTCGACTACCCGTTCGTGGAGATCGCGGGCGCGAACGAGCACCAGGGCAGGGCCGTCGCCGCGCTGAAACGTGCCCTGCTCCAGGGTTCGGCGACCAGTACCCGGTCCGGTCTCCGCGCTCCGGGCGGGCAGGCGTTGCGGCTGGCCGAAACCGATCAGCGCGTCGAGGCGCAAGGGCAGCGCAGCGCCGAGATCCCGGCCGCCACCGAGGTCGACAAAGCGCTCAGCCAGTGGGCCGGGGTGAACGTGAGCGCGCGGGCCCAGGTGCTCATCGACGTCTCCGGATCGATGAGCGCGCCCGTCCCGGGCACCGGCGAGTCCCGGCTGCGGATCACGCTGGAGGCGGCGGAGAACGCGCTGCACTTGTTCAAACCCACGTCACAGATCCGTTTCCTGGCTTTCGCGACCAAAATGGACGGTGAACGCGACTACCGGGAGATCCTGCCGATGGCGCCGGTCGGGGACCAGCTGGCCGCGGTGGACCGGCTGCGCGCCGTCCGTGCCGTCCCGGACGGGCAGACCGGGCTCTACGACAGTGTCCTCGACGTCTATCGCCTGGCACGCAAGGAATGGGCGCAGGGGAAGCTGAACCTCGTCATCGTCATGACCGACGGCCGCAACACCGATCCCGGCGGTGTCAGTCGCGAGAACCTGATGGCGGAACTGGGGAAACTGCGTGACCCGGACCGTCCGGTGCCGTTGATCGCCATCGGGATCGGCCCGGAGGCCGACGAGACCGAACTCGCGCAGATCGTCGCGCCCGCCGGTGGCCAGGTCTTCCTCAGTCGTGATCCCGCGAAGATCGGTGAGGTGTTCTACGGGGCTCTCGGCCGGATCGCCGGCGCTGGATGAAGTAGACGCCGAGGATCACCGCCAGGCTGATCAGGCTGAGGTACAGCTGGGCGCGGGTGTCCGCGTCCACGAACAGCATCGACGCGACCACCGCCAGCGTCCCGGCGAGGGTGAGCCAGCTCAGCCACGGATAGCCCCACATGCGCAGTTTCAGCCGTTCCGGTGCTTCGGCTTCCAGGCGGCGCCGCATCCGCAGCTGAGAGCCCGCGATGATCGCGTAGACGAACAACGCGACCGCGCCGGCGGAGTTGATGATGAAGTAGAAGATCTTGTCCGGTGACACGAAATTCATCACCACGGCCACGTAACCGACCGAAGTGGACACCAGGATCGCCTTCCACGGCACGCCGCGCCGGTTCGTGTCGGCGATCCACTTCGGTGCCCAGCCGTTGCCGTGCAACGCGAACAGCATGCGGGAAGCGGTGTACAGCCCCGAATTCAGCACCGACAGCACGGCCGTCAGCACCACCGCGCTGACGATCGTCTCGGCGGCGGGGATGCCGAACCGGCCGAACGCGGCGGCGAACGGGCTCGTCGTGGTCGGGATGTCCCGCCAGCCGGTGATCATCACCAGCAGTGTCACGGATCCGACGTAGAACACGATGACCCGCCAGACGATCGACGAGGTCGCCTTGCGCACGGCCGTTTCGGGCTCCCGGGATTCGGCGGCGGCGATGGTGACGATCTCCGCGCCGAAGTAGGAGAAGATCACGATCACCACGCCGTGCACCACCGAGAACGGGCCGTTGGCGAGGAAGCCGTCCTGCGCGATGTTGCCGACCGAGAACGACCCGCCGGGCCAGGCCCCGAGCACGAACAGGATGCCCACCACCAGGAACACCACGATCGTGGCGATCTTGACCGACGCGAGCCAGAACTCCGTCTCCCCGAACGACCGGGCCGAGGCGAGGTTGGTCGCGGTCAGCAGCAGCATCAGCACCAGTGAGAAGATCCATTGCGGCACAACGGGAATCCAGGTCTGGAGGATCTTCGCCCCGGCGACGGCCTCGAACGCGACCACGCCGACCCAGAAGTACCCGTACAGCCAGCCGACGGTGAAGCCCGCCCAGCCGCCGAGCGACGTCCGCGCGTATTCCATGAAGGAACCCTGTGACGGCGCGGCGGTCGCCATTTCGCCCAGCATCCGCATCACCAGCACGACGATCAAACCGCCGATGGCGTAGGAGAGGACGGCCGCGGGGCCGACGGTGTGGATGACCGCGCCGCTGCCGATGAACAGGCTGGCGCCGATGATCCCGCCGAGCGCGATCATGCGGACGTGGCGTTGCCGCAGGTCCGGGCGCAGGCCCGCCCGCTCGGTCGTCCGTTCGGGGGTGATCTCTGCGCCCATTTCGCGGTTACCTCCTGTCGGAGTGACGTCGGATCGCGGGATTGTCGCACCGCAAGCGCCCGAGGAAAAGTGTTTGCGTAACCCCCGGTGAACAGGCCGAAGTGGACTCTGCCAACCTAGGCACCTCCAAACCTGGCACCTCCACCGCGCGTTCCGAGGAGCTCTTCGATGCCGCACGCCGTCGTCCGATCCCTGCCCGCCGTTCTGGCCACCGCCCTGGCCGCCGTCGTGCTCGCGGGCTGCTCGGACGCGGCGCCCCAGGCACAGACGGCTCCTCCCGGGTCGTCACCCATGGCGCAGCAGGCGGCCGTTCCGTTCAACGACGCCGATCTCACGTTCGCGCGGCAGGCCCTCGCGCATCACCAGCAGGGCGTCGATCTGGCGTCATTGGCGGAATCCCGCGCGGGGAACGCGCAGCTGAAAGCGCTCGCGAAGCGGATCATCGACACCCACGAGCCGGAGATCGCGCGGCTTTCCGGGCTCATCGAGTCCTGGGGCCAGCCCGCGCCGGACGACCCGAACATGGAGCACGTCCAGCGCGACGGGTACGTCGGCCCGAACGACATGGCGGAGCTGGCCGGACTGTCCGGAAAGGACTTCGACCGCCAGTTCGTCGCGCGGCTGCTGCGCCAGCGCGAGGCGGGCGTCCGCATCGCCGACACCGAAACCCAGCACGGCCGCAACCCCGACGCCCGCGATCTCGCCGCGACGACTTCGCGTTCGCAGCAGCAGGAGATCAGCGACCTACGGGGCCTCCAGAACGGTTGAGTCCGTCTGGACCACGTTCGTGGTCAACTGGACGATGTACGCGCCGGTCAACAGGACGACCGCGCCCGCGGCCTGGATCCAGCTGAGCGCCTCGCCGAGCAGCAGCCAGGCGGCGGCCGCGGCGATCAGCGGCTCCACCAGCCCCACGACGCTCGCCACCGACGCCGGCAGATGCCGCAGCGCCGCCATGCCCGTCGCGTAGGCGATGACGGTCGCGATCAGCACCAGCGCGACCAGCAGCGACCACACCGGCGGCTCCCAAGGCCCGAAAGCCGTCGCTTCGCCGAGGACTGCCCACGGAATCGTCCACGGCGGCGCGACCGCGCAGACCAGGACCGCGCCGATCGTCATCCCCCAGGTGACCATGCCGAGCGGATCCCGGTCCGCGACGCCGCGTTCGCCGAGCAGGAAGTAGCCCGCCGAACAGACCGCCGCGCCCAGCCCGGCGAGCAGCCCGACGACGTCCAGGCTGAGGCCTTCCCAGACCTGCGCGACCAGCACGAGCCCGGTCATCGCCAGCGCGATCCCCGCCCACATCGCCCTCGGCAACCGCACCCGCCGCACGAACCGCACCCACAGCGCGATCAGCACCGGTGAAGTGAACTCGAGCAGGATCGCGATCCCGACCGGGATCCGGCCCGCCGCGAGGAAGTACATGAGCTGGACGCCGGCGACGCCGAGCGAACCGTACGCCAGCAGCAACGGCCACTCGCGTTTCGTCACCCTGAGCAGCTTCGGCCGGAAAACGGCGACGAGCGCGAGGAGGACGATCGCCGACAGCCCGATGCGGATCGCCGCGACCTGCTCCGGCGACAGTCCCGCCTGCATCGCCGGTTTGCCCAGCACCCCCGAGGTCCCGAAGAAGAGCGCGGCGAGCAGGATCAGCGTGATGCCCCGGCCGCGATGCGCGACGTGCTGGGTGGGGGCGGCGGCGAGTTCGGCGGTCACGGCCGGAGGGTAGAGGCCGACTACCCGCGGGTCGACCGGTTTTCCCAGCCGCTGGTCGCGTGCCGGATGTCCCCACTGTGACATTGGGGACGCCCACGCCCCCAATGTCACAGTGGGGACATCGAAGCTTCGGGCTCAGTAGGAGGTGCCGCCGTCGGTCCAGTTCGTCTGGGCGAAGTCCTCGTCGTCGACGGGGGCGCGACGCGGCTTGCGCGACGGTTCCGGTTCGGGCTCCGGGGGAGCGGCGACCGGCTGTTCGGGTTGGTCGGCTTCGAGCGCCTGGGGTTCGGGGGTGCCGTTCGGCCAGACACAGGGTGAGGTCGCGCCGACGTAGAACTTGCCGAGATCGTTCGCCTTGATCGACATGTCGAAGGCATCACCGGTATTGCGCGCGAAGACGTATTGATCCGTCGGCCGTGAGTCGGTGAGGACCTTGAACTCGTGCGACTCCCACCACTGGATGACCGCCGTGAAATTCTCGGGGAAGTGAGCCGGATCCAAGCCGGTGATCTCGTAGGTCGCGGAGATCTCGAACCGGCCCTGCGGTCCCTTGTCGGTCGGGTCCGTGCACTCCGAACGGTTGCGTGTGAACGGCTTCAGCTCGGCTTCAGCGGGCAACGCCGACAGCGCGCCTTGGATGTACTGCTCGACCTTGTCGCGAGCCTGCTGCTCGGTGATCGTCGCTTTCATGTCGTCTCCAGATGAACAGGCCGCCGAGAGCATCAGCAGGACGAGGATCGAGAAAAGTGCCCGGCGATTCACGTCGTCGGTTTCCCGGCGATGATCTGGCCGAGATTGTTCAACGACGGGTTGTTGTCTTCCCAGTATTCGCTGTGCGCCTCCGTGCTGTACCCGCCCCACCCGTCCGTGCCCGGCGCCGAGGTGAACACCTGCCCGCCGAAGTCCGCGTCGGCCGGATCCTGGCCGAGGATCAGGTCGTACCCGGCGATCTCGACGTTGGCCAGGTTGATCATGTCGTGTTCGGCGACCGTCGCGTGCACGTGTTTGCCGGTCTCGCCCGGATCCACCCCATCGAGGTGCAGCTGGCTCACGTCGTGCGCGCCGACACCGGGGCTCGCCACGAAGACGAGTTCGTCCGCGGCGAGACCGCCGTCCTGGGCCGCGTGGCCGACGACGGTGGTGCCGTAACTGTGGCCCATCACCGTGTTGTGCGACGGCGGTCCTTGATGCGTTTCCCTTAGCCCGTCTTGGAATCCGGCGAGTGCCGCCTTGCCGCCGTCGGCGTATTCGGCGCTCGCGGCGTCGGTGATCTCGTTCGGCGCGTCGTAGCCGAGCCAGGTGATGACGGCTGTCGACGGGGAGCCCGAGGTCGTCGCCGCGGCCCACATCTTGTCGGAACGGTCGAGGTCGCCGCCGATCTTCGACAGCTCCGAACCGGTCCCAGGCACATAGGTCGCGACGTTCACCGCCGTGTCGGGATTGCCCGCCGAAACGATCGCCTTCCCGTCGCCGCCGGTGTCCAGTCCCAGCAGGAACGCCTGCGGGTCCGACCGCTCCAGCCGTTGCTGGATGGCTTCGAGGCCCTTGAGCTTGGGATCGCCTTGGAGCCGCGCGATCTCGCGGGCGAGGACGGCGCGGTTGGCGGCGTCGCGGTCGGTCGCCGGGATACCGTCGAGATTGCCGACGAGCCCCGGATTTCCTTGCAGCAGAGCGACTTTCGCCGTATCCGACAGGCTCGCCCACCACGCCTTGTTGTCACCGGGGGAGCCGTTCTCCGGCGGGCCGATGATCGACAGCCCGCTTTGCGCGGCTCCGGCGTCCGCCGCCTGGGCGAGGGTGCCGCCACCCTGTTCGGTGATCTCGCCGCGCAGGGCCCGTCGCATGATGCCGGCGAAATCGGCGTCGACGTCGGTGGCGCGGCGCAGGAGCTGCTCGATCCGGTCGGCGAGCTCCGCGCTCACCCGCGGTTCCGAAGGCCCGCCGGTAGAAGTGATCTCGCCCCCGCCGCTGATGAGCAGGCCGTGCCGCGAAGCGAGTTCGTCGGTCTCCCGCACGAACGCGACGATCCGGTCCAGCGCGATCTGCACCTCGTGCGCGCCCCGCCGGACCGCGGACGCCTCGGCCACGAGCTGTTCCAGCGTGGAGGTCAGCGATCCGCCCCGCGTCGACGCGGCGGTGGCGGCGTCCCCGGTCCAGCCGGTGAAGCGCGCCATGGCTTCGACGTCGTCGTTCGCGGCGATGATCCGGGTGCAGCCGTCGTTGAGCGCGTCGGCCACCCGCCCGATCGCGGCCGGATCCCATCGGCGCACGTCACCCCAGGTGAGCATCAGACGGGAAGTTCCCGTGAGGCCGCCAGCTCGTTCGAGCGGTAGCGGACGGCCGCTTCGTCGAGGCGCGCGGCGTAGTCCGAGGTGTTCGCGGCCCAGCCCGGCACTGCGCGGCCCCAGGCGTCCGCGAGCAACCGGGCCGCTTCACCCGAGACCCCGCCCGGCAGGCCCGCCGCGACGTCGGCGAGGGTAGCCGCCAAGGCCACCTGCCCGACGTCGTCCGAAGCCCGTTTCGCCGCGTCTGACGCGGCGCCGATCGTCTCCAGGACCACCTCGTACCCGCCGGCCATCCCGCTTCCTCCCCGTGGAGTGACGCTGTGTGACCACCCTACGACGCGGGAGACGGACACGCGGTTCCCTTCACCCGTCCTTGAAAAGACCGTCGGCGACGTAGCGCGAGACGGTGGCGAGCCGTCGCCCTTGCAGCCGGAGGGCGTCCAGGGCGAGTTCGTCGGGTTCCGCGGACTTGCGCGAGACGAACGAGCCGCCGTACGGATTGCCCGATTCGAGCAGCCGCGGATCGGTGTAACCGAGCGGCAGGACGATGGCGCCCCAGTGATAGAAGACGTTGTTGGTCGCCAGCACCGTCGCTTCGAGCCCGCCGTGCGCGGTGGACGCCGTGGTGAACGACGTCGCGACCTTGTTCACCAGCTTTCCCTTGGCCCACAGGCCGCCGGTACTGTCCAAAAAGGACTTCAGCTGGGCGGCCGGGCCGCCGAAACGGGTCGGGCTCCCGGCTGCGAAACCGTCGGCCCACTCCAGGTCTTCCAGCGTCGCGAGGTCGTGGTGCGGACCGGCGTCCACCCACGCCTGCCAGCGCGGATTGCTCGCCACCGCACCGGGCGGGGCGGTTTCGGGGACCGTGCGGACACGGACGTCGGCTTCGGCCTCACGGGCGCCGTCGGCCAGCGCCGACGCCAGTTTCGCGGTGTTGCCCGTCGCGCTGTAGTAGACGACGAGGATGCGGGTGCTCACGTCCGCCGACCTTAGGCGAGCGTGAGCACCCGTCCCATGATCCGGAACTCAGTACTTCTTCCAGGGGCTGACCGTGTCCGTCGGCCGCGTCGGGTCGTGGAAACGCGGCTTGTCCAGCTCGTCGCGGCGCAGCGGGACCATCCCGTCGGTGATCGCCTGCATGATCTTGGCGTGCGCGCGGACCCCGGCGCCCGGCCGCTCCGGCTCGACCTCCGAGAGGTCCACCGGTTCGCCGAAATGCACCTTGAACCGCGGACGCCGCATGGGCGCGCTCAGCCCGGACTTGGCGAGCGGCACCAGGTCGGCGGGCCCGTTGACGGTCTCCGTCCCCCAGTACACGGCTTCGTGCGCGCCCCACTGGCTGATCGGGATCACCGGGACGCCCGCCGCCAGCGCGAGCCGCGCGGCACCGGTCTTGCCCCGCTCCGGCCAGAGGCCCGGATCGTGGCTGATCCGGCCTTCGGGGTACACGATCAGCGGGTCACGGGTGGTCCGCAGCGCCTCGGCGGCTTCCGCGAACTGCCCGATGGCCGTCGAAGCCTCCTTGCGGTCGACCCGCAGGTGACCGCTGACCCGAAGCGCGGGTCCGATGACCGGCGCGTCGAGGATCCCGCCCGCCAGCATGAACCGCGGGTTGATGCCGATCCGTTTGCAGGCGGCCATCAGCACGAAAGCGTCGAAAACGCCGATGTGGTTGGCCGTCATGAGCAGGGGTTTCCGGCGCAGTTCCGCCGAAACACCGCCGGTCACGGTGAGTTTGCCGACGAAGTTGACCAGCCCCCGGTCGATGTTCAGCATCGTGCGCCAGATCGCTGGGGCGCGGCGAGCCGAATTCTCATCCTGATGCAGCGCGAACATGGGGCAGAGCATGTCATGCGCCGCCTTTCACCCGGATGGCCGCTCAAGCTGTGACCTGAGACGAATGTTCCGGTTGTGCTCCGAGTGGCAGCCGGGGCTGGAGGGTCGGGACGGTTACCGTGGAGGCATGGCTAGCGGGTCGACGACCAGGAAACGGAGTACGGCGCGAAGCGGCGGCAGCAAGGGGCCGGCGCGAAAGCCGCGTACCCCGGCGAAGCCCAGGTCAACGGCTGCGAGGAAGCCCGCCCCACGGCGTCCGGCACCCCGGAAGAAGTCGTCCGGCGCGTTCGCGAAGGGCGTGCGCGGCACCTGGAACCTGCTCGCGAAGGGCCTCGGGACCCTGGCGCGGACGGTCGGACGTGGTCGCGAGCTCGAACCCGAACATCGCCGCGACGGTCTCGCGCTCGGCCTGATCGCGCTGGCGCTGGTGATCGCGTTCGGCGTCTGGTGGCGGGCCGCGGGCCCGATCGGTGGCTGGGTCGAGGTCGGTGCCCGCTCGTTGCTGGGGGCCGGTGCGGTGACGCTGCCGCTGGTGCTCACCGTCGCCGCCGTCGCGCTGATGCGCTCGGAACCGGTGCCGGAGGCCCGGCCGCGGATGGTCATCGGCACCATCCTGGTCATCCTGTCCGTGCTCGGCCTGCTGCACATCTTCACCGCGCTGCCCGAGACCAACGACGGCCGGATGTACGCCGGTGGGGTGATCGGCGCGTTCTCCGGCGGCCTGCTGACCATGGGCGTCACCACGTGGGTCGCGGTGCCGCTGCTGGTGCTGGTGCTGCTGTTCGGCACGCTCGTGTTCACCGGGACCCCGGTCCGGGAGATCCCGCACCGGCTGCGCAACTGGGGTCTCGACCCCGAGGAGATCGAAGAGGCCGAGGCAGAGCGCCGCGCCATCCACGACGAACGCGATGCCGTCACCGAGGCCGACCCGAAGTCGGTCCGCCTGCGGAAGCCGTCGCGGCGCCGCCAGGCCTCGGGTGACCAGGACGGCGAGCAGCTCGACATCGAGGCCGCGCTGGCCGAAGCGCCGACGCCGCTGCGCGCGCCGAAGTCGCCTGCCAAGCCTGTCGAGGAGAAGAAGCCGAAGAAGGCCGAGGCGCCCCTGGCGGTCACCAGGACCGTCGAGGGCGACTACAAACTGCCGCCGCCGGATCTGCTGAAGCTCGGCGACGCGCCGAAGTCCCGCAGCAAGGCCAATGACGCCATGATCGAGGCGATCACCGGCGTGCTGGAGCAGTTCAACGTGGACGCGCAGGTCACCGGCTTCACCCGGGGCCCGACGGTCACGCGGTACGAGGTCGAGCTCGGCCCCGGTGTGAAGGTCGAGAAGATCACCGCGCTGACCAAGAACATCGCCTACGCGGTGGCGACCGACAACGTCCGGCTGCTGGCGCCGATCCCCGGCAAATCCGCCGTCGGCATCGAGGTGCCGAACTCCGACCGCGAGATGGTGCGCCTCGGCGACGTGCTGCGCGCGCCGTCGACGGTCAAGGACAACCACCCGATGGTCATCGGGCTCGGCAAGGACATCGAAGGCCACTTCGTCACCGCGAATCTGACGAAGATGCCGCACCTGCTGGTGGCGGGGTCCACCGGTTCCGGTAAGTCGAGCTTCGTGAACTCGATGCTGGTGTCGCTGCTCGCCCGGGCGACGCCGGACGAGTGCCGGATGATCCTGATCGACCCGAAGATGGTCGAGCTGACCCCGTACGAGGGCATCCCGCACCTGATCACGCCCATCATCACCCAGCCGAAGAAGGCCGCCGCCGCGCTGGCCTGGCTGGTGGAGGAGATGGAGCAGCGGTATCAGGACATGCAGGTCAACAAGGTCCGGCACATCGACGACTACAACAAGAAGGTGCGCTCGGGCGAGATCACCGCGCCACCGGGCAGCGAGCGCGTGTACGCGCCGTACCCGTACATCATGGCGATCGTCGACGAGCTCGCCGACCTGATGATGACCGCCCCGCGTGACGTCGAGGACGCGATCGTCCGGATCACCCAGAAGGCGCGCGCCGCCGGTATCCACCTGGTCCTGGCGACCCAGCGCCCGTCGGTCGACGTCGTGACCGGCCTGATCAAGACCAACGTGCCGTCGCGGCTGGCGTTCGCGACCTCCTCGCTCACCGACTCGCGGGTCATCCTCGACCAGCCCGGCGCGGAGAAGCTAATCGGTATGGGTGACGCCCTGTACCTGCCGATGGGCGCCGGGAAACCGGTCCGCATCCAGGGCGCTTTCGTCGGCGACGAAGAGATCGCGTCCGTCGTCAACTTCGCGAAGGAGCAGGCGCAGCCGGACTACCAGGACGGCGTCACCGCGGCGAAGGCGGGCGAGAAGAAGGAGATCGACTCCGACATCGGGGACGACCTCGACGTGCTGTTGCAGGCCGCCGAGCTGATCGTCACCTCGCAGTTCGGTTCGACGTCGATGCTGCAGCGGAAGCTGCGGGTGGGCTTCGCCAAGGCCGGGCGCCTGATGGACCTGCTGGAGAGCCGCGGCGTCGTCGGGCCCTCGGAGGGCTCGAAGGCGCGGGACGTGCTGATCAAGCCGGAGGAGCTGGAGTCGGTGCTGTTCATGATCCGCGGCGGCGGGGACGCGAACGGTGGCGACGTCTCCGACGACTGACCTGGCCCTGGGTGATGCTTTAGGCCGTTCTGTGCGGTTTACTGGTACGGAACGGCCTGAAACTTTGCCAGGGAGGTGGTCAGGGTGCTCCGAAGCTTTCGGTTGGGCAACCATCGTTCGTTCCGTGACGAACAGGAGCTGCTCCTGATGCCCGCCATGCCGGGGGACGACCGTCCTGCTGTGCCGGTGGCCGCGATCTACGGGGCGAACGCCTCCGGCAAGTCAAATCTGCTGGACGGGCTCGCGTTCATGCGCATGACGGTGCTCGCGTCCGGTTCCCTCGGGACGGCTGGACGGCCGCGCTTCCGGCTCGGCGACTTCGGAGCGACGCGGCCATCGACCTATGTCATCGAACTCGTCACCGAAGGAGTTCGCTACACCTACGGGTTCAGCGTCGACGACGAGGCGCTTCGCGAGGAATGGCTGTACGCCTATCCGGAGAAGCGCCGACGCGTGATCTTCGAGCGGAGCCAGGGCGCTTTCAGATTCGGATCGACGTCGTCGGATCTGAAGGGCAAGTTCGCCGCCCTGGAGGAGCTGATCCGCGACGACGTGCTTCTCCTGAACTTCTGCTCGAGGCTTGAGCTCGGCCCGCTGATGCCCGTGTACCGGTGGTTCGCGCAGGGACTGCGCATCCGGCTTCACGAAGACCACTGGTCGTCGCATCAGCTGGAAGGCCAGGTAGGAGAGTTCCTGAACAAGGACGAGCGCAACGCCAGACGGCTGCTGTCGCTGTTGTCGGCCGCGGACGTCGGGATCACGGACGTCGCCGCGGAGCGGCTCGACGAGCCCGCGAGTGGCGGATTCCATTCCTACGCGACGTTGCGGACCCCGGCGAGACCCGCGCGCAACGGACGGCGTTGGCGACTCAGCTTTCGCCACGGCGACGTCGGCAACCCCTTCGAACTGCATGACGAGTCGGCGGGAACGAGGAACTGGCTCGGGCTCATTCCGACTGTGCTCGAGGTGCTCGATGACGGCCGCGTGCTCGTGGTGGACGAAATCGACGCCAGCTTGCATCCGATGCTCACCGCGAAGCTCGCTTCGCTTTTCCAATCCGAAGAGACCAATCCCCACGGCGCCCAGCTCATCTTCACCACGCACGACACGAGCCTGTTGGGCACCATGCTCGGCGACGACGTGCTGGACCGGGACCAAATCTGGTTCGTCGACAAGAACGCCGAGGGCGCAAGCGAGTTGTACCCGCTCACGGACTTCAAGCCGCGCAAGGACCAGAACACCGAACGGCGCTATCTCGCCGGTAGCTATGGGGCCGTGCCGGTGCTGGGCGATTTCGCCGAGGCAGTGCTGGGCGGATGACCCGCCGGGAGAACAGTGGCCGGCGGCGATCGGCGTTCCGGGAGCAGCGAACGTCGATCCTCGTCGTCTGCGGCGCCGAGGCCACGGAGCCCGCGTACTTCGAAGGGCTCAAACGGGCTCGTCGCAACCCCGCCGTCACGATCAAGATCAAAGCGAAGCGCGGCGACCCGGAAGCCGTGGTCAAGTACACGGCGGGGATGCGCGACCGTGCGGAGGGAACGCACGACGAGGTGTGGTGCGTGGTCGATGTCGACGAGTTCGACCTCGACAAGGCGGCGGCGACCGCTCGCAGGCTTCGGGTCAACCTGGCGATCTCGAACCCCTGTTTCGAGTTCTGGCTGTTGCTGCATTTCGAGGCCTGTTCGGCGCCGTTGACGTGCTACGGAGACGTGGCGAAACGCCTGGTCAAGCACGTGCCGGGATTCAGCAAGTCGGCACTGAGGTTCGCGGACTACGAGAGCGGCATCGGATCCGCGGTCCTGCGCGCGAAGAAGCACGACGTCGAACTGGGTTCCGAGCACGGCCGCAACCCGTCCACCGGCGTCTGGGCCCTGGTCGAAAAGATCACCTGAAGCGCGATGCAACGGACCGGAGCCTCCGTTACGTCCAGACTCCGTGGACCCCAAGAAGCTGCTCGTCGTCCTCTGCGCCCTGGTCGGCTTCGCCTGCGGAGCGGGCAGCTCCGCCGCCCGCGAACAACCCACGGCGACCCTGCCCGTCCTGACGCAGCCCGCGCCGGCGCAGCAGCCGGTCCCAAAGCCGCAAGGGAAGCCTCAGCGCACCGTCGAGCTGGGGGAGACCGTCGTCCTCAAGGCCGGTGACACGACCGAGGTCGCGTCGAAGGACGTCAGTATCCGCTTCGCTCGCCTGGTGTCCGATTCCCGCTGCGCCGAGGGAATGGTCTGCGTCTGGGAAGGGGAGGCCGTGGTCGAACTGACCCTGGCCGAACCGGGACGCGGTGAGCGGACGACGGCGGAAGTCGCCTCCACCGCACGCGGTGGCAGGCAGTCCGTCGAGTTCGCCGCCTGCCGGGTGGACCTGGTCGCCGTTGGTTCGGGGGGCGACCAGGTCACCCTGCGGGTGTCCAAGGCTTGATGATCTTTAGGGCAGGACTCGACGCTGTACATGAAGGACCCCTTCCTTGCGC
>NZ_JBHXJK010000120.1:0-26228 GCF_042723255.1 Amycolatopsis thailandensis | reverse complement strand
TACCTGCGCCTGAAACTGGGCGTGAGTGGTGGTTCCGCGGCTGACAGGGCGTGACGATGTAGGAATTGGGACGTTGAACGTCCCAATTCCTACATTGTCGCCAGGGGTGCCCGGTCGTGGACCTTGATCAACGGAGGATCCGGGACACTCAACGTCCCCGATCCTCCGTTGATCAAGGTCGTGGCAGGCGCGACTCGGTGGCAGACGAGGTGACGGGGGAAGATTCCGGACGCTCAACGGCCGGAATCCTCCCCCGTCACTCACGACACCCGCTTACGCGACTTGCCGAAACCCTTGCCCTGAAGGTAGTGAAGGAGGCCTTCACGGACACCGCGACCCTCGGCACGGCCCCGAAAGCACCGAGTCGGATGGTCTGGTGGAAGGTTGCGAAAGTGGCTGTCACAACGTCGCCCGGCGACACCGACCCGCCCGGCGGGCAAACTCACGACCACCTGGACCGAACCCGGCCTGCCACCAGGAAACCACCGCTTTCGAACAACCTGTAACCCGATCCCGCCTCGCCGCGATTGACCTCCCGTACCAGGCGAACGGAGACGGGAGATGATGACGCAACGGCTGTGGCTGGGACTGGCGGTCGTCTACACGTGCACCGCCGTGATCCAGCTCTACCTTCTCGCCAGCACCGGTGCCGTCTGGGCCGGAACCCTCACCGCGGCCGGTTTCGTGGCGGCGCTCCTGTGCGTCCTCGCCGCGTGGAAGGCCTCGAGAAGAGAACCGGAAGACACGACGGAAGCCGACTCGCGCCGACCCTAGCGATCGGCGTGTCGCGCCCAGTGGAGTGCCGGGGCCTCACCTGGGGAAAGACCCTGTGCGAGTGACCATGCGCGAGCGTGAATCCTGTACGCGCTCTTGCCAGGAGAAGTGAGCAGCGTACGGTGAGGAGTACGTGAGGTTGAGTCCACCAGCCCGCGCGAACGACCCGCATGTCCGCGGCCCCGCCGCTTGCACAGGGCGACTTACCAGGGCGACGCGGCGGCGAGTTGACTTGCGCAGCCGTTGTGCAGGCTTACCCGTTGTCCGTCTCGTCCCCGGCTATCCGGGAGACCAGCATCATGACCGACCGTATTCCGTTCACACGAGGCAGCCGCGACGGCCCCGCCCTCCGCACCGTCATCCATCCCGCCGTTCCTCAACAGCGCCCGTCGGTGGAGAACCTCCTCCGGGTCCAGAGAACCCGATGGAGTGAAGATCTGCTCGTCGTTTCCGCGGCGGGTGAGATCGACCTCGCCACCGCCGGACGGCTCGAGCACGCGCTCCGGGACGGCCTTCCCGCCGCGACGGTGCTCGACCTCACCGAGGTCAGCTTCCTCGGCGTCGCCGGGCTGCGGGTCATCGAGTCCGCAGCAGCCCGCGCCCACGTCGAACGCCGCACCACCGGCGTCGTCGCCGACACACGGCCTGTCCTACGGCTGCTGCACCTGTTCGGCGTCGAGACCCACATCCCCGTGTACCGCTACCTCGACAGCGCGATCCGCGAGGTCCCGAACGCCTCGCCGGCGCCGAACCACTGATCCGGCGCTCAGGATCCGGCGAGCGGCAGAAGCGTGGAAAGCCCCGTCTTCAGCGCCAATCGCCGGATCGTGGGCGACGGCAGGAAACTCAGGTCGACGCCCTGCGTGGTGCACCGGTCGTTGATCCTGACCAAGGTCGCCAGCCCGGTGGAATCGCAGAACTCCACGCCTTCGAGGTCGACGACGAGTTTGCCGGGCGCGGGTTCCAGCGCCTCCTCGAACGTCTCCTTGAGGTCCTCGGACGTCGTCAGGTCGATTTCGCCCGCCACCGCGATGACCACCGCGGCGCCATCGGGCCTGGCGACGGACACCGAGAACGGAACTTCGCGGTCGTCGCCATCTCCACTCGTCACCGTCATCCACCCCTCACGATCGGTACACCGAGTCTCCCGAACATATCGGATGGCGCCGCACCTCCGCGCGGCACTCGCGTCCCGATTCCGGCGGTGCCTTAGCCTTGTCCATGGATCCGGCGGTCTTCGACCGCGGCGGACTAGGAGGAGTGCTCCGTGATGCCGATCGACGAGCCGGTGCGCGACAGGCCTACAGGCGCCGACGAGCTGGTCCTGGCGGTCGCCGCCGTGCCCGCCCAGGCAGCCGCGTTGCGGGACCGTCTGGCGAGCTGGGCGCTCGAACGCGGTCTCCCCCGGGAACTGGCCGAGGATCTCAAGCTCACCGCCTACGAAGCGATGACGAACGTGGTCAAGCACGCTTACCCGGACGGCACCGACGACAACGTCATGACCATCACCGCCACCCACGGAGACGGCCACATCAAGATCACCGTCGCCGACGAGGGACGCTGGCGGGACGGCAGGCGGCCGGACGGTGGGCGTGGTCTGCCGATCATCCGCGCTTTCGCGCCGGAAGCCTCGGTGACGAGCACGCCCACCGGCACCATGGTCCGGCTGGCCTGGCCCTGCCCTCCCGCCTGACCCGCGTCAGCTCGCCAGCGGGTCGGCGAGGATTCCGTTGACCCAGCTGCCAGGACGCGTGGCGGCGTCCTGCCGGAGGACCGGCAGATCGGACGGCCAGTCCACGCTCAGCGCCTGCCTCTGTCCCGGCGGGATCGTCACCAGCTTCGAAGGCGTCCAGGAGGTGGAGCCACCGCTGCCGACCGAGCCCTCCGTCCGGGACAGCACGGTGACGGTCGCGGTCGCCGTCGATCCCGGCGGGACCTCGTTGACGCGCACGCCGTTGTCCATGCGCGGCAGGTGGTAGACGGGTCCGTTCGGATCGTCCGGTCCGAGCAGGTCGACGCCGGGTACCCCGTGCAGACCGCAGGCGCGCGACGAGATGTTCTTGAACGTCAACGGAACGTCGTACTGGCCTGTCGCCTCTTCGAGCTGTTTCGGCTGCCCCAGCGAGACCGCGAGATCCTCCGTCCCGCACCGCGCCGTGGCGGCTTGGGCCGGGACGACAGCCGTCAGGGCGAGCGTTCCGGTCAGCACCGCGACGCCGAGGGAAACACGCTTGATCTGTTTGCCGGACATGGTTTCCTCCTTCGCTCGATGGGATTCAGGCGGTGACGGCGGTGACCTGGACGGTGGCGCCCTTCAGCGGCTCACCGGTGGGCCAGCTCGCGACAACGGGAACGCCAGCCGGTCCGGTCGGCAGGTCGAAGGTGATCGTCGTCGGCGTGCGCGGGTTCGGCGCCTCGGCGGAGGCCTGCACGATGCGCGACACGGCCGGGTGTCCCTCGCGGAGATTCACCGGTGCCGCGTTCGCCGCGGTGGCGTCGGGCACGACGGCGACGTCGTCGATCGGCTGCCCGTCCGAGACGAACGACAGCGCGGTCGGCGTGCCCTGGAGCTTGCAGTTCGTGGTCGGCGACGCCGCGGTGTAGGTGAGGACGTAAGCCTCATGGCCCGTCGAGTGCGACGGATCCGGGGTCACGGTCACCTCGACGTCGGACGCGCCGCAGAGTTTGTCGCTCGGCATCGCCCCGGCGACGCCGCCCGCGACCAGGAGCCCGCCCGTCACCAGTCCTCCGACGGTCATCGCCGCGGCCGCTCGCTTCACCTGGACGTTCATGACATCTCCTCCCGCTCGGTGATCGATTCACGTTGATCGAACTCACTGGGAAAGATGCCCACCCACGCCCGGAAGATGCGTGAAGATGATGTTGATCCCCCGAAAGCAACCCTTGGGAGTGACGGACGTCTTCAAGAACGTCGCACCGCGTGCGCGGCCCAGCGGCCGTTGATGCGGTGCACCTCGACGTCCCGTTCGTAACAGGCCGAAAGCCCCTCGTCGGTGAGGACCTCGTCGATCGGCCCCGCGCCGGTGACCTTGCCGCGGCGCACCATGAGCGCGTGCGTGGCCGTCGCCGGGATCTCCTCCAGGTGATGCGTCACGGTGACCGTCGCCAGTTCCGGCTGGGCCAGCGTCAGGTTCTCCAGCGCCATCAGAAGATCCTCGCGGCCGGGCAGGTCGAGACCGGCGAACGGCTCGTCCAGCAGGAGCAGCAGCGGGTCGGCCATCAGCGCCCTGGCGAGCCGGACCCGGGCGCGTTCACCCTGCGAGCACACGCGCACCGGCCGGTCGCGCAGTTCGGTGCAGCCGACCAGTTCGAGCAGTTTGGCCGCCCTGTCCCGGATCGCGTCGTCGTAGCGGTCCCACAGCGGGAGGACGCTTCCGCTGAACCCGGTGAGCACCACGGTGTGCGCGTCGTGGTTCTCCGCGTCGGGCAGCCGCTGGTTCGCCCCGACGAAACCGATGTGCGTCCGGACGTCGCGCAGGTCGACCGCGCCCATGCGGTGCCCGAGCACGACAGCCGTGCCCGCGCTGGGGAACCGCTGGGTCGAGGCCACCGAAAGGATCGTCGACTTCCCGGCGCCGTTGCGGCCGAGGACGACCCAGCGCTGCCCGTAGTCCACCCGCCAGTCCACGTCCGACACCAGCGGCGCGCGGCCGACGTGCACCTCGACCCCGGCCAGCTCCACCGCCGGTCCGTCGAGATTCGGCTGGACGAAGACAGGCTTGTTCATGCGGTTCATGATCGCAGGACGCGCGGCCCGTTCAGGCCCGGGGTCCGATCATCGGACGATGTCGTAGACCAGCTTCTGGACACCGTTGCCGTAGGCCTCGCTCTCCACGAGCTTGAGGCTCTGCTTGTCCTTGTCGGTGTCGCTGAACAGCTTCTTGCCCGCGCCGAGCAGGACCGGGAACATCAACAGGTGGTAGCGGTCGATCAGGCCCGCGTCGGAGAGGTTCCGGTTCAGCTCGGCGCTTCCGTGGAGGATGATCGGCCCGCCTTCGGTCTCCTTGAGCTTCGCGACGTCGTCCAGCGAGCGCAGGATCGTGGTCTCGCCCCAGTTGCCGACGAGGTCCTCGTCGGCGAGCGTGGTCGACACGACGTACTTCGGCATCGCGTTGTAGCCGGCGAATTCGACGGTCATGTCCGGCCACACCGGCGAGAACGCCTGGTAGCTGACCCGGCCCATCATCATCGCCGTGGCCTCGCCCTGCTCACGGCCCTTGAGCTCGTAGGCCGCTTCGTCGAACTCGATGCCGTTGAAGGTCCAGCCCGAGTTGCGGTAGCCGGGCTCCCCGCCGGGCCCTTCGACGACGCCGTCGAGCGAAACGAACGCGGTGGCGATCAGGGTGCGCATCTGGTTTCTCCTTGGTGGTTCCGAACTGCTTTCGACACTGCGTCGAGCGGGGACCGGCGGATTCGACAACGTGCC
This sequence comes from Amycolatopsis thailandensis, assembly GCF_042723255.1. Lineage (NCBI taxonomy): Bacteria > Bacillati > Actinomycetota > Actinomycetes > Pseudonocardiales > Pseudonocardiaceae > Amycolatopsis > Amycolatopsis thailandensis. Next base: position 21,007 of record NZ_JBHXJK010000120.1, on the reverse strand, counting down.
GGAAGAAAGTTTCAGCTTTCCGCGTCGCGGACCAGCAGGGCGATCTGGACCCGGTTTTCGACGCCCAGTTTCGAGAGCATGCTGCTGGTGTGGGCCTTGACCGTCGCGACGGTGATGTCGAGCCTCCGCGCGATGTCGGTGTTGGACAGCCCCTCGGCGATGGCACCCGCGGTCTCGCGTTCGCGGTCGGTCAGGGTGGCCAGCAGCCCGGCGGCCGTCTCGCGGGACGCCCGGCGCGCGTCCGAGGAGTGCGGACCGGTGGCCGCGGCGATCAGTCGTGCGGTGGCGGCGGGCGACAGCGCGGGTTCGCCGGTCGCGACCGTCCGGATCGCCGCCAGGATCCGCGGCGGCGGGGTGTCCTTGAGAAGGAACCCGAGCGCGCCGACGCGCAGCGCGCCCAGCACCATCTCGTCCGAGTCGAAGGTGGTGAGCACCAGGACCCGCGGCGGTTCCGGCAGCCGGAGGATCTCCTCGGTCGCGCTCAGGCCGTCACGGCCGGGCATCCGGACGTCCATCAGGACGACGTCGGGCCGCTGCTCCCCCACCACGGTGACCGCGGCGTCGCCGTCGGCGGCCTCCCCGACCACGACGAGGTCGGGTTCGCCGTCGACGATCAGCCGCAGCGCCATCCGCACCAGATGCTCGTCGTCGACGAGCACGACCCGTACCCGATCGCTGTCCATTCACTCGCTCCCTTCGCGGACCGGCCACGGCAGCCGCGCGGCGAGGACGAACCCGCCGCCGGGGTCCGCGTGGTGGTCCAGTTCGCCGCCTGCCAGATCCACTCGTTCGGACAGGCCGAGCAACCCGAAACCCGACGCCGGCGGGCCCGCGATCTTCCGTGCCGCACCGGAATCCCGGATCGTCGCCCGCAAGCCGTCGCCCGCCTTCCCCTCGACGGTGACCGTCACCCTGGCTCCCGGCGCGTGTTTGCCCGCGTTGGTCAGCCCTTCCTGCACGATCCGGTAGACGGTCCTCGCGATCGCGTCGGGCGGCTCGCCCGCCGTCGTGGTCGTCAACGTGACGTCCAGCCCCATCGCCCGCGCGTCCGCGACGAGCGCGGGCAGATCGGCCAGTGAGGGTTGCGGCGGCTCCAGCTCGTCCGGACTCGCCCTCAGCACACCGAGGACGTCTCTCAGCTCCTCCAGCGCCTGGTGCGAGCCGTCGGCGATCCCGCGCGCCAGCTCCGCGACCTGGTCGGGCGGCAGGTCCGGGCGGTGCCCCAGCACCCCGGCCTGCATGGCGACCAGCGAGACCCGGTGCGCCAGGACGTCGTGCATCTCGCGGGCGATCCGGTGGCGCTCCACGATCCGTGCCTCGGCCGCGCGGGCGGCCTGCTCCCGCTCCGCGCTTTCGACCTGCTGCCGCAGGGAGCGCACCTCCTCGCGGCGCGCGCCGATCGCCGCTCCGATGGCCACCGTGATGCCCACCATCAGGGTCGGGAGGCTGATCACCAGCCACAACGGCCCCGGCGTCTCGCGATGCGGGTAGAGGTCGTTGCCCAGCACCGCCGTGACCACGGACAACACCGCGGCGACCGTCGTTTCCGCCGGTCGCCGCCGGGCGGCCAGCGAACAGAGCGCCAGCAACGACGCGCCACCGGACAGGACCGAAGCCGTCGACGCGAGGATCACCGCGAGCGTGACCGTGACGGGGAACCGACGGCGCCACAGCAGGGCGATCAAGCAGAGGACCGCCAGCGCCGGATCACCGGTGATCATCCACTCGATCCTCGGTCCCGACGCGCCCACCGGCAGCTGCGACGCCGTGATGATCCAGAGCAGCACGCCCAGCGCGGCCGCGGCGAGCAGGCGCCAGGCCTGACCCCACGGACGGAGGAACGGCTGGGCGCCGGCGTCGGTGATCACGCGCCCATCATGGTCGACCCGCCCGGAGCGGCGCAGCCGGACACAGGACCATCCCGGCCCCTACCTCGGTCGCGGCCGGGATCGACTTTGGTCGAACGCGACGCGAGACGCGATGCCGATGTGCTCGCGGTGTGCCCGGGGAGATGCTGGGCCCACCAAGGGAAAACAGGAGGCGGGGAACCATGGGCAAGGGTGGCTGGCTGGGGACACAGATCGTCGGGATGGTGGCCGTCGCCGTCTTCGCGCAGGCAGCCATCCGCAGTCTGTTCGACCATTCCGCGACCCAGTTATGGGGGGCTTTCGACTGGGTACCCGGTGAGTGGGGCGGCAGGCTGATCGTGTTCCTGCTGCTCGCGGCGGTGGGAGTCGTGCTGGCGGGCTGGGCGCACGACCGCGGCAAGCAAGTGTCCCGCTAGCGGCGCATCGGTCCGCTAGGATCCCCAGCCGGGCGATTTCCGTCTACATCGGACGGAGGTCGCGGGTCTGGGTGAATCGCGGGAGAGTGCATGGCGGACGGAGCTGGCTCGCTTTCGGGGTGGTCGCCGGATCCCACCGAAGTGACCAGTTACGTGGGCCGCGACGTCGAGACCGGCGAGGCGCGGCGCCTGCTCGAAGCCTCTTCGCTGGTCACGCTGACCGGCCCGGGCGGCGTGGGCAAGACCAGGCTGGCGTGGCGGGTCGCGGCGGCCCACCGGGAAGCGACCGCCGACGAGGTCGTGTTCGTGTCACTCGCCGAACTTCGGGAACCCGCGCTGCTGGTGCCGACCGTGGCGAACGTCCTCGGTTTCGGCGACCGCTCCGCGAAACCGGCCATCGAGGTCGTCGTCGAAGCGCTTCAAGCGAGCCGGTTGCTGCTGGTACTGGACAATTGCGAGCATCTGGTCGACAGCTGCGCCTGGTTCGCCGACACCGTGGTCAGGGCCTGCCCCCAGGTGACCGTGCTGGCCACGAGCAGGCAGTCCCTCGGGGTGGCGGGCGAACGGGTCCTGCCGGTGCCGCCGCTGGCGATCCCGGAGCAGGGCGATTCCTTCGAACGCGCGGTGAACGACGAATCGGTGCGGCTGTTCGTGGATCGCGCGACCGCGGTCGCGCCGTCGTTCCGGCTCACCGAGTCCGACACCGAACCGCTGATCCGGCTGTGCCGCAGGCTCGACGGGCTGCCGCTGGCCATCGAGCTGGCCGCCGTCCGCGCGCGGGCGTTGTCCCTGCGCCAGCTGGCCGACCGGCTCGACAAGCAGTTCTCCGTGCTCACGAAGGACCGGCGCGGGCGGCCGGAGCGGCACGAGACCATGCGGGCCCTGATCGACTGGAGTCACGACCTGTGCACGGGCCCCGAGCGGCTGTTGTGGGCGCGCGCGTCGGTGTTCTCCGGCAGTTTCGACCTCGACGCCGCCGAACAGGTCTGTTCCGGCGGCGAACTGCCCGGTGAACGCGTCCTCGAAGTCGTCGACGGGCTGCTCGACAAGTCCATCCTGCTGCGCGAGGAGTATCCCGGCGGCGTGCGGTACCGGATGCTGGAGTCGGTGCGCGAATACGGCGTCGACCGGCTCCGCGAGACAGGCGGGACCGCGGACCTGCGGAAACGGCACCGGGACTGGTTCGCCGAACTCGCCGGCCGGTACGCCACCGAGTGGCTGGAGACCGATCAGCTCGCCTGGATCGGCCGGTTGCGGCGCGAGCACGCGAACCTGCGCGTCGCCCTCGACCACTGCACCGGCACCCCCGAGGACGCGGTCGTCGGCCTGCGGATGCTGCGCGACGTCAAGGAGTTCTGGATCGTCCGGGGGCTGAACACCGAAGGGCGGATGTGGGTCCGGCGACTCGACGAGGCCGCGGGCCCTGGCGTACCGGAACGGGCGCACGGGCTTTGGCTCTCCGGTTTCCTGGCGCTGGTGCAGGGAGACATGCCCGCCCATCGGTGCATGCTGGACAGGGCGGCCGCCGAAGCCGAGGACAGCGGCGACGAACTCGCCGCCGCGTACGTCCTCCACGTCCGCGCCTACGCCGCGCTGATCGGCAACGACATGCCCGAGGCGTCGCGCCTGTTCGGCACGGCCATCGACCTGTTCCGCGCCCACGGCGACGAAGGCGCGGACCTGTGGGCGAGCTACAACCACGGACTGGCCGTGTGGCTGGACGGCGACATCGACCGCGGCCGGGCGGTGCTCGCCGAAGCCGTCGAACGCTGCGAGCGGCGGGGTGAGGTCTTCTGGCGGGGATGGGCGCTGTGGTCGCGTGCCGCCGCCGAGTACCTGCAAGGGGATCTCGCCGTCGCGAGCCGGTGCTGCGAGCAGGTCCTCCGCCTGCACGAGAGGGTCGACGACCGCGTCGTCGTCGGGTTCACACTCACCGTCCTGGCCGGCTGCGCGGCACGCACCGGGCGTCCCAACCGGGCCGCGATCCTGCAGGGCGCCGCGATGGACGTCTGGCGCACGGTGGGTGCCTGGCCGACGCGGTACGAGGCGTTCACCGAACCGCTCCAGACCGACACCGACACGGTGACCGCCGCGCTGGGCTGGGAGGTCGCGATCAAGGAGTTCGCCGACGGCGCCGCGATGCCCATCGGCGACGCCATCGCGTACGCGCTGGAAGAGCGCTCCCCCGAACCGCCGAAGCAGACCGCGCAAGTGCTCACCAAACGCGAGACCGAGATCGCGCACGTGGTCGCCGAGGGACTGACGAACCAGGAGATCGCCGACCGGCTCGGCATCGCCCGCCGCACGGTGGACACCCACATCGACCACATCCTGACCAAACTCGGCTACTCGAACCGGGTCCAGGTCGCCACCTGGGTGACCCGGACCGCGGACCAGGCCTGACCCTCACGCCGCCCTGATCGGGGTGGCGGCCCCGGCCTGCTCGGGGGCGAGCAGATCCGCGCGCAGGGCGATCCGCAGGTCCAGCCGCGCCTGCGGGTCGTCGAGCCGCGTCCCGAACAGGACCCGGAGACGGCGCAGGCGGTTGCGGACAGTCTGCGGGTGGACGCCCAGGTTGTTCGCGATCTCGGGGGCCCCGCCGCGGGCGGCGAGCATCGCGTCGAGGGTTTCGGCGAGTTTGGTGCGCTCGTTCGACGGCAGATCGGCGATCGGGGCCAGGCTGCGGGTGACAAGCGCCGAGGTGAGCACCTCGTCGGCGAACAGCCAATGCGTGGTCAGGTGGTCCGACCAGCGCACGAGGGGACCGTCCTCGATCACCTCGCGCCGGACGAGCTCCAGCGTCCGGCGGGCCCATCGCAGCGAGGCCGCGGCTTCCGCCGGTGCGACCGCGGGTCCGACCGCCGCCCGTGCGCCCGCCAGGACGCCGCTGATCTCGACGTCGTCGGGCACGAGGAGGTGCGGATACTCGCCGGTGAGGTCCGCCAGCACCTCCGGGCCGAACGAGGCGCGGACCGCGCCGGGCTCGGCGGCGACGGCGACCACCCGCGCGGGCGGCACCCAGCCCGCCGCGGCCGCGAGCCCCGCCCATTTCGCGGGCGGGCGGCCGCTCAGGATCTCCCTCAGCAGATCCTGGCGCACCTCGGCCGTCGAAGGCGTGTGCGCGGCACGGTAGGCGGCGGTGGACAACCGGATCAGGACGTCTGCGCAGCGGAGCAGGGCCTCGACACCGGTGTCCATCAAGGCCGATCCGGCCCCCGGCTGCCGTGACAGTGAGGCCAGCACGGGCAGGGCGCCCCGGCCGGCCGAGTGGTAGGCGCGGGAGAGCCGGGCCAGTTCCTTGCCGGCCGCGTACTCGGCGACGCCGACCTGACGGAAGGCGTCCGCGCCCACGGCGATCCCCGGCGCGGAGTTCATCCCGTCGTGCTCCAGCACCAACGCGACGAACTCGATGGCGCGCGCGTCGAACAACGGCGCGTGCTCGGGCAGCGAGTGCCGGATGTTGTCGACGACCACGCGGGCGATCACGAGGGCGGCGGAGCGGGCCGGGGCCGAGGGGGCCGGGGCGGGACGGACTGGAGCGTGGGACGCGGTCATCGTCGACCTCCGGGGCAGCGGGAATCGTCGGGCCGCCGAGTCTGCTACTCCGCGGTAGCGGGGCACATCGGGTGAATTACGTACTCGCGCCCATCCCGCCTACGCATCACCCGTTCGTGGCGGTCACCCCGGGGGGCTGAAGGGGACTTTGCCCGCATGCGACGCGACGAAAGGGCCCTTCACCGCGTCGCATGCGGTGAAGGGCCCCTTCAGCCCCCGGCGTTCGGTGACCGGACTCAGGCGTTCGGGTCGAAGGGGATCCCGGCCGGTTTCGCCTTGGCGAGTTCGCCGTTGAACGACGAATCCCGGATCCCCAGCTGGGCGCTGCCGAAGTCGTGTCCGGTCAGCTTGTCGCGCAGGCCCGGCGGGTAGCCGTCCCAGCCGATCAGCGGCGGGTACTGCCACTGCTTCTTGTGGTTTTCCGGCTCCTCGCCGAAGTTCGCGTGCCGGAAGCAGTGCGTGCCGATCCCGTCCTTGTGGTAGATCACCTTGGGATGTTTGCCCGTCTCGTCCCACGGGACCTGGTCGCGTTGGCGAGTCGTGTACTTGCCGTGCGCCGACGTCGACACGTACTGGCCCCACTCCCCCTGCACCCAGACGACGACGTGCTCCCAGTCGTGCCGGTGACCGGCGCTCCCGGGGCCCAGCGCGGCCTGGTCCTTCTCGAAGTAGAGCGCGTACAGGTAGGCGCACCAGCCGTTGTTGCACTTCACCCGCGAGTACGCGTTGGTGTTGTCCAGATCGGACAGGTCGCGGCACTGGCCGTTGACGTCGCCGCCCAGCGCGAGCCCGGGCGCGAGGGTGCCGTCACGGCCGATGGCCGGGGTCGGATAACAACCGTCGCCGTCGTAGTCGAAAGCGGGCTCGTAGGTTCTGTCGGCCCCGGGCGCCGACCAGTCCAGTGCCTGCGGTGGGGCGGCCGAGGCTGTTCCTGTCACGAAGAGCAGAGCGGCGAGCGTGCCGAAGAGGACCGTGCTGAACCGTCGCATGTGGTTATTTATTCACGACTTGATTCAACACGGAACCCTCCTTGGTCGCCTTACTCGCAGACGGCCCCGTGCGCGGCGCTCTGGACGACCTTGGCGTACTTGCCGAGGACACCGCGCGTGTACGCCGGAGGCCTGGGAGCCCAGCCTTCCCGGCGTGCCCCGATGTCGTCGATCTCGACCTCCAGGGTCCGGTTCGCGACGTCGAGCGTGATCGGGTCCCCGTCGCGCACGAACGCGATCGGCCCGGCGTCGACGGCTTCCGGCGCGATGTGGCCGACGCAGAGGCCGGTCGTGCCGCCGCTGAACCGGCCGTCGGTGATGAGCAGGACGTCCTTCCCGAGTCCGGCGCCCTTGATCGCGCCGGTGATGGCGAGCATTTCCCGCATGCCCGGCCCGCCCTTCGGACCTTCGTAGCGGATGACGACGACGTCCCTGGCGACGATGCGGCCCTCGGCGAGCGCGTCGAGGGCGGCCCGTTCGCCGTCGAACACCCGCGCGGTGCCGGTGAACGTCGATTCGTCGAAGCCCGCCGACTTCACGACCGCGCCTTCCGGCGCCAGCGATCCCTTGAGGATGGTCAGCCCGCCGGTCTTGTGGATCGGGCGGTCGAGCGGCCGGATGATCTCGCCGTCGACCCCGGCGGGCGCGATGCCTTCGAGGTTCTCGGCCATGGTCTTGCCGGTCACGGTGAGCACGTCGCCGTGCATGAGCCCGGCGTCGAGCAGCGCCTTCATCACCACGGGGATGCCGCCGACCTTGTCGACGTCGTTCATCACGTACTTCCCGAACGGCTTCAGGTCCCCGAGGTGCGGGACCTTGTCACCGATGCGGTTGAAGTCGTCGATGCGCAGGTCGACCTCCGCCTCGCGCGCGATCGCGAGCAGGTGGAGGACGGCGTTGGTCGAGCCGCCCAGCGCCATCACGACGGCGATCGCGTTTTCGAACGCCTCCATGGTCATGATCTGCCGCGCGGTGATGCCCTGGCGGAGCATGCCGACGACGGCTTCCCCCGAGCGGTGGGCGAAACCGTCACGGCGCCGGTCGACGGCGGGCGGGGCGGCCGACCCGGGCAGCGACATGCCGAGCGCCTCGGCCACCGACGCCATCGTGTTGGCGGTGTACATCCCGCCGCAGGCGCCTTCGCCGGGGCAGATCGCGCGCTCGATCCTGTCCACCTCCGCGCGGGTGATCTTGCCCGCGAGGCAGGCGCCGACGGCCTCGAAGGCATCGATGATCGTGACGTCCTGCCCGTCCACCTGACCGGGCATGATCGAGCCCGCGTAAAGGAAGACGGAGGCGAGATCGAGCCGGGCCGCGGCCATGAGCATGCCCGGCAGCGACTTGTCACAGCCCGCCAGCAGCACGGAGCCGTCCAGCCGTTCGGCCATCATCACCGTCTCGACCGAGTCGGCGATCACCTCCCGCGAGACCAGCGAGAAGTGCATGCCCTCGTGCCCCATGGAAATGCCGTCGGACACCGAGATCGTGCCGAACTCCAGCGGGTAGCCGCCGCCCGCGTGCACCCCGTTCTTGACCGCCTTGGCCAGCCGGTCGAGCGACAGGTTGCACGGGGTGATCTCGTTCCACGAGGACGCCACCCCGATCTGCGGTTTGGCGAAGTCGTCGTCGTCCATCCCGACCGCGCGGAGCATCCCGCGGGCCGCCGCGCGCTCCAGGCCGTCGGTCACGTCGCGCGAACGAGGCTTCAAATCCGGCTGGTCCTGCGGCATCGGAACACCTTTCTTCGTGGTGGGACACCGGGCACGGTGCCAACCCGGCGCGCCCGGCGCAACTCACCGCACCGCGTTCGCTCCACGGTGCAGGGCCACGCGCGTGATCGCGTGATGCTCGACGCCGAGCACTTCGGCCGTCCAGCCCGAGACCACCACCCGGTCGCCCGGCTTCTCCGGGATCCGGCCGAGGACCACGAGGATCAGCCCCGCGATGGTCGCGTACTCCCCCGGCGGCGCGTCCCGCAGTTCGACGCCGACGTCGACGAGGTCGTGCACCGGGAAGGTGCCGGGCAGCACCAGGGAACCGTCCTTGCCGTCGCGCACGGCCAGCACGTCCCGGTCGGTCTCGTCGTAGATCTCGCCGACGATCTCCTCCAGCAGATCCTCCAGCGTGACCATGCCCGCGACGGCGCCGTGCTCGTCGACCACCAGCGCCATCTGCTCCCGCTCGGCCTTGAAACTCCGCAGCGCGTCCGAGACCCGCAGCGAATCGGGGAACACCACCGCCGGCCGGACGACCTCGGCCAGGTCTTCGTGGTCGCCGAGCAGATCACGCAGGCGCACGACGCCGACGACGTCGTCCAGATGCCCGCCGCGGGCGACCGGCGCCCGGGAGAACCCGGACTCGGCCAGCTGCCGTCGCGCCGATTCGAGGTCCTGTTCGGCCGCGAGCGTCAGCACCGCGCGGCGCGGGACGAGCACTTCCCGCAGCCGTCGTTCGTGGATCTCCAAGGCGCCGTTGATGATCATGCGCTGCTCGGCGTTCAGGCCGCGTTGCGCCGAGACCAGCTCCCGCAGTTCCTCGGGCGACATCTGGTCCGGATCGGCCTCCGCCCGGCCGCCCAGCGCCCGCACGACGAAGTTCGTCGACGCGCTCAGCGCCCACACCACCGGCCGCGAGATCGCCGACAGGAAGTTCAGCGGACGTGCCACCAGCAGCGCCCACCTCAGCGCGTTCTGCATGGCCAGCCGCTTCGGCGCCAGCTCGCCGAGCACCAGGGTCAGGAACGTGAGGACCATGGTCACCAGCGCGACGGCCACCGCTCCGGCGGCGTTGCCGAGGAAACCCAGCAAGGGAACCAAGGGTTGCGCGAGGGACACCGCCGCCGTCGCCGAGGCGAGGAACCCGGCGAGCGTGATGCCGATCTGGATCGTCGCCAGGAAGCGATTCGGGTCGCGCGCCAGCCGCACCAGCGTCCGGGCGGACGCCCGGCCATCCCGTTCCAACGCCCGCAGTTGCCCTTCACGCAACGAGATCAGCGCCATCTCACTGCCCGCGAACACCGCGTTGAGCACCACCAGCACCGCGACCAGCGCGATGTCGAACCCGTAGCCGCCCACAAACACCCCCCGGCCCGCCCGAGATGCAGAACATTACCGAGAGGAACGCGGCTCCGCAGATGTCACGAGCGCCTGGCTACTGACGGGTAGTTCCGATACCTTCGAAGGAACCCGCACGGACGGAGTCCTGATGTTCGCACTCAAGACCGCTCCCGCACGGACCTTCCTGCGCCGGGCGGAGGAAATCGCCAAACCGGTCACCCGCTGGAGCCTCGGCCACGCGATCCCCAGGGTCGCCCTGCGGGCCGCGGCGCGGCGCGGCGACCTCCAGGGCAGGCTGTCCGTCGAGGCGAGCGGCGGAGCGGACCTGACCGGATTGTTCGACGAGATCCGCGCGCACGGCGCGGTCGCCACCACCCGGGTCGGGCACGTGACCACGCGGCATTCCGCGTGCAAGGACATCCTCACGAGCGACGCGTTCAAGACAGTGCGGTTCGTCCCGGAGAACGCGGTGCTCAACCGGCTCGTGGCCTGGTCCGAGTCCGGGCTGATCCACCCGATCCAACCGCCGTCGCTGCTGGCGAGCGAGCCACCCGATCACACCCGCTACCGGAAGCTGGTCACCCGCGTCTTCACCGCCCGCGCGGTCGAGCAACTGCGGAGCCGCACCCAGGCGATCGCCGACGAACTGCTCGACGGCCTCGATCCGGCGAACCCCGTCGACCTCATCGAGCGGTACTGCGGGCTCCTGCCGGTCACCGTGATCAGCCAGATCCTCGGTGTCCCGCCGGAGGAACGGGACAAGGTGCTCGCGCTGGGCGGCGCCGCGGCCCCGAGTCTCGACCTCGGGCTGCCGTGGCGGACCTTCCGCACCGTCGAGGCCACCCTGGCCGAGTTCGACGCCTGGCTCACCGTGCACCTGGAGAAGCTGCGGGCGAATCCCGGTGACAACCTGCTCAGCAAGCTGATCGCCGCCCGCGAGGACGGCGTGGGCCTGACCGAGCGGGAACTCAAGGCCACCGCGGGACTGGTGCTGGCGGCCGGCTTCGAAACGACCGTCAACCTGCTCGGCAACGGCATCGCCCTGCTCACCCGGCATCCGGACCAGCTCGCGAAACTACGCGGGAACCCGGACCTGTGGAGCAACGCCGTCGACGAGGTCCTCCGCTACGACCCGCCCGTCCTGCTCACCGGCAGGCTGTGCGCGCGGGACACCGAGATCGGCGGGGTGCCGATCCTCCGGGGTTCGATCGTCAGCACGGTGCTCGCCGGCGCCAACCGCGATCCCGAGATCTTCGACGCCCCTTCGACTTTCGACGTCGAGCGGGCGAACGCGCGGGACCACGTGTCGTTCGGCGCCGGCCGGCATTACTGTCTCGGCGCTTCGCTGGCGAGGATGGAAGGGGAGATCGGGCTGCGGTCGATCTTCGAGCGGTTCCCCGGCCTGCGGCCGCTGGACGGCGCGCGGCGGCGGCAGACCCGGATCCTGCGCGGGTTCGAAACGCTTCCCGCCTCCCTCACCTGACTCGTGAGTGGTGGAGACGGTTCTGGTGGGCCGGTATCTGGTTACCTTGATCAGCGCGGCACGGGTTGTGAAAGCCACTTTCGCAACGTTGAAGGTTGTGAAAGTGGCTTTCCCATCACGGCCACCCCGGCCCAGTGGTCCCGGCGGCATCAAGCAGTGAGGTTCTCACCGTCCTTGCCACTCGCGAGAAAGTACCGAATGGCCTCCGCCGCCATTAGTCCACAAAGGACCAAAGACTTCGCCACCCAGCTCGACGAACTCCGGGACTATCTGAACCACGAGAAGACGCCGAAGTGAAGGCGATCCCCGTCCTCGGCGGCAACGTTCCGGAACTCCGGCTACTCGGCCGCTCCCGCGAAAGCGCGGCACTCGCCGCCGGTCCGACGCCGTCCTCACCGGAAGCCCGGACACACTCACCTCGAAACTGCAGACGATCCTCGACGAGACCGGCGCGGCCGAAATCATGGCGACCACACCGCTTTACCACCACGCCGACCGCCGCCGCTCCTACGAATTCCTCGCCTCGCTCTCCGGCGGGCTCATGGCGCGTACGAACAGGTCGGCCAGCTCCCGCGCATAGGTCGCGACGTCGGTATCGGGCCTCGCCAGCAATTCGGCCGGGGCCGCCTCCATCGCGGCGATGATCGACACCGCCATCACCCGCGGCGAGAACTCCCGCAGCTCCCCCAGACGCTGTCCCTCGCGGAACATGTCCTCCATTTCGGCCAGCGTCTTCGCGCTCTGCCTCTCGAACCAGCTTCGCGCGGCCTCGGCGTCCCTTGACGCCGAAGCGATCTGGCCGATGGCCATGATCTCCTTCGGCCGCTCCGCGGAATAGAACACGAAGCCCTCGATCAAGGAGCGCACGGCGGCGGCATGACTCCCGGCCCCCTCGGCCCGCGCGCTCAGCGCCTTGTCCATGGAGGTGTGCACGGTCTGCATGACCTGCTTCATCAGTTCTTCGCGCTTGGCGAAGTGGTATGTGATCAGTCCCGGGCTGATCCCCGCCCGCCGCGCGATCTGCACGAAGGACGCCTTCGCGTAGCCGATCTCGGCGATGGTCTCGATGGCCGCCGAAACGATCTGCCCGCGCCGGGCCTCCTCGATGAACGAGCGCCTCCCCTGGTCGCTCGGCTCATTTTCTGGTTGCATGAACAGTAGCCTAGTTGAGCAACTAGCAAGGGGGAAGTCGTGATCACTCGCAAGACGTTCTTGAAATCCGTCGCGGGAGCGGTGGCGGTCGCGGGCCTCGGCGGAGGCGTGGCCGAGGCGGCGGCAGGCGGCCCGCGCCGGCTACGAGGAGGGGTCGCCTACGACACCGGGGTCCTGCACGCCGCGGGCGAACCGCTGAGCCGGGCGCGCTGGAGCCGTCGCCGGCTGGAGCAGGAGATCCGGGTGATCGCCGACGGCCTGCACTGCCCCTCCATCACCGCGTTCGGCACCGAGATCGGCAGGCTCACCGAAACGACGGCCGCCGCGCTGGGACGCGGGATGGAGGTGTACGTCCAGCCGAGGCTCTACGACCACCCGCAGGACGAGGTCCTGGAGCACATGGCCGAATCCGCCCGGCAGGCCGAACGGCAGCGCGACGGCGCCGACGTCAAATTCGTCGCCGGCTGCGAGCATCTCCTCTTCACCCCTGGCATCGTGCCGGGCGCGACCTTCCAGGAACGGATCGCGAACATCGGCGAGATCCCGCCCGCGGAATGGCCGAGGATCATGGAACGGCTGTCCGACTTCCTCGCCCGGGCGGCCGACGTCGTCCGCCGGAACTTCCGCGGCCGGATCACCTACGCCGCGATCGGCGGCGCGGAGCAGGTCGACTGGAACCTTTTCGACATCGTCGGAATCGACTACTACCAGTACTTCGCCACCGATGCGGAGTACACAAAGGACCTCGCCCCGTACCGGCGGTGGAACAAACCCGTGGTGGTGCTGGAATTCGGCGCGTGCACCTTCACCGGCGCCGCTCAGGCCGGAGGGATGGGCTGGGACATCGTCGACCGCGACCAGGAGCCGCCCCGGATCAAGCCGGGCCATGTACGGAACGAGCATGAACAGGCCCGGCACCTGGCGCGGCTGCTGCGCGTGTTCGGCGCGGCGGGGATCCAGGGCGCGCATGCGTACACGTTCATCGCGCCGGGCCTGCCGCATCATCCGTCGCGGCCGGAGTACGACTACGACATGGCGTCGTACAGCCTGGTGAAAACACTGCGGGAACGGCACCACGACGAGGAATCACCGTACCGGTTCGAGCCGAAGCGATCTTTCACGGCGATGGCCCGGCACAACCGCGGGCAAGCGGGCATTTTTACCGGACCGGCTTCGGAAACCGGCCAGTAACCTCCCCTCGGTGACCACTCCGGAGCGCCAGGGCAAGGAAGCTCCGGAGCTGCCCGCGTTCACCATGATCGGGTGCCTGATGGGCTTTTTCATGACCTTGCTGGTCCTGATCGGCCCGGGCCTGCTCTGGATCAGCACTTCTTTCGAGCCCGGTGATGACGACCGCCTGGTCGTCATCACCATGGGCGCGGTGTTCACGATCGGCGGCTTGGCCACCGTCGGCTCGCACCTCCGGCAGAACGCCAGGGCTCGCGAGACCCACCGCGCGCTCGACCGGACAGGCGTCCGCGCGAAGGCGGAAGTCGTTTCCAGCAAGCGGATCTGGGTCGACGAGGTGAGTACTCCCACGGACGACGTCGATCTCGTGGTCACCGGTCCGGGAGTGACTCCGTTCAGTGCGCGAGTGCTCACCGAGGACGTCGGCCGCTACGAAACGGGCAAGGTGGTACCCGTCGACGTGGACCCTCGGACCCTCCTGTTCCGCCTCGCCGACTGACCAGGACACGACCTGGTCGCGATCATTGCCCGGCAGCATCGTATCGCTTATCGTATATGAAATTCACCCCCCGATGCTGCGAGGTGACCTCGTGACCACCGCCACCGCCGACCCGACCACCACCACGGTCGCGCGAGATTTCACGGATTTCCGCACGGTGGTGTCGCAATCCTTCGTGCCGCTGCACGTGACGAGCGAACACCGCGACCACTTCCGCGGCCGTATCCGCTCGTGCGGCGCCGACGACGTCCAGCTGACCGAGGTGACCGCGTCGGCGCACGTGGTCGAGCGGACGCCCGAGCTCATCGCGAGGGCGGACAGGCACTACTACAAGCTGAGCCTGATCCTGTCCGGGACCGGGCTGCTGATCCAGGACAACCGCGAGGCGATGCTGCGCCCCGGTGACGTGGCGTTGTACGACACGCACCGCCCGTATTCCCTGGCGTTCGAAGAGGACTTCCGCACGCTCGTGGTGATGTTCCCGCAGCGGCTCATCGATCTCCCCCGTGACCTGGTCGGCCAGCTGACCGCGGTCCCGATGTCGGGCAAGCGCGGCATGGGCAACGTGGTGGTGCCCTTCCTCGCCCAGCTCGGCAGCAACCTCGACCAGCTCGGCGGACCGGCCGGCGTCCGGCTCGCGCATACCGCGGTCGATCTGCTCGCCACGCTGTTCGCCAGCGAACTCGACCTCGCCCGTGCCACCGCCGGGCCGCACCACGAGCTGATGCGGCGCGTCCTCGCCTTCATCGACACGAACCTCTCCTCCACCGATCTCGGCCCGGCGCAGATCGCCGCCGAGCACTACATCTCCACGCGGCATCTGCACGGCCTCTTCCACGAACAGGGCACGACTGTCTCGGGCTGGATCCGCACCCGCCGCCTGGAACACTGCCGCCGTGAATTACTGGACCCCGTGCACGCTTCCCGGCCGGTCGCCGCCATCGCGGCGAAGTGGGGTTTCGTCGACGCGCCGCATTTCAGCCGGGTGTTCAAGACGGAATTCGGCTGCTCGCCGAGCGAACTGCGGCGCGGCTTGACCGTGAGCGAGCGGTTGTTGCCGCCCAGCGCGTGACAGCTAGCCCTCCCCCGGTGGTCGCCTGAACGATGACCGCATGTCCGATGCACCCGAGGAACAGTGGCGTACCTATGACGAGTTCGCCGCCGGAATAGCCACCTACCGCCTGCCGAACGCGGACCTGTCGGGACGCGAGCTCACCGTCACCCTCGACGACGGGACGACGCTCGCGCTGCGGTTCGAGGACGCGGAAACCGTCACCTGCAACGGCATCAAGGATCCGTACGACGCGGTCGCCGTCCGGGAAGACGTCTTCTTCGTGAATCTCCCCCACGCCAGCGTGGAAGGTGAAGCGCTCACCGTCGTCTTCTCCACGACGACGCATCGCGCGCTCGCCGTGCGCTCGGTGATCGGCGCCGAAGACGTCGAGGGAGTTCCCCGTGTCTCCCAGACGTTCTGGTCCGGCACCACCGACGCGGGCACGCCGACCGGTGAGGTACCGGGACCGTCGCGTGACCTGATCGGCAAGCGCAACGTCTACCGCTACAGCCCGGAACACCTTTACGAGCACGTGTACGTGTCTTCGCAGCGCTATGCCTGGCAATGCCTCGAAGGCGTGCAGCGCGGCCACGGGGACATGGACCTGTCGACGGTCTGGAAGTTCCAGGACGGGCTCTACCTGTTCTGCTTCCGCGAATTCCGCATCGCCGTGGCCAGCGTGTGGTTGCACGACCTCGGCTACGCGCTGAAGACCACCGGAGTCTTCCTCGGCCTGACCGGCGACGGCCGGTCGGAACATTCCCGCGCGGGCGGGCACATCTACCCGCTCGGCTCGGTCGCCTACCCCGACGCTCAACCGGTATGAGCCGCAGTTCACCAGAGACACCAGGAGCTTGAATGTCCAATTCAGACATCATCGCCGCGCACTACGCCGCGAGCGACCGGGGCGACCTGGCGGGCATGCTGGCCCCGCTCGGTCCCGAGACCACCTGGACGGAGGCCGCCGGTTTCCCTTACGCCGGCACCTACACCGGTCCGGACGAGGTCAAGGAAAAAGTCTTCGGCGCGATCGCGAACGACTGGGACGGCTACGGTTTCGCCCTCGGCGAGCTGGCCGACGCGGGTGACACAGTGATCGGTATCGGCACCTACCAGGGCACGCACCGGGAGACCGGTCGCTCCTTCACCGCCCGCGTCGCGCACGTGTGGAAGTTCGACGGCGGCAAGGTCGCCTCGTTCGAGCAGATCGTCGACTCCGTGCCCGTCGTCAAGGCCATGGAGAACCGGTGAAGCCCGCGCGGCGCCTGGTCGCCCTCGCAGCCGCCGTCCTGCTCGCCACGGCGGGCTGCGCCGGAGCCGAAAGCGGTTCGAGCGGCCCGATCAAGGTCGGCTCGGTCAACGCGCTCAGTGGCGCGGCCACCTTCCCCGAAGCCTCCCAGGCCGCCAAGGCGGTCTTCGACGCGGCCAACGCGAGCGGCGGCGTGAACGGAAGACAGATCGAGTACAAGGCTCTCGACGACAAGGGGGACCCGGCCGCCGCGGCGGCGGCCGCCCGTGAGGTCGTCGGCCGCGACGAAGCGGTCGCGCTGGTCGGCTCGTCCAGCCTCATCGAGTGCGAGATCAACAACAAGTACTACGAGCAGCAGAAGATCCTGTCGATCCAGGGCATCGGCGTCGACCCGGCGTGTTTCACCAGCCCCAACATCGCCCCGGCCAACGTCGGTCCGTACCACGACATGACGCTGACCCTGCTCTACGGCTCGGAAACGCTGAAGCTGAACGACATCTGCGCGCTGCTGGAGATCGCGGGCAACACGCTGCCGTCGTACCAGGCGGCCATCGACGAGTGGTCGGCCATCACCGGCAAGAAGCTCAAGTACCTCGACGCGACCGTGCCCTACGGCGGTTCCGACTACACCTCCTACATCGTCAAGGCCCGCAACGCCGGGTGCAAGGCGATCACGGTGAATCCGGTCGAGCCGGACTCCATCGGGCAGCTCAAGGCCGCCGCGGCGCAGGGCTGGAACGACGTCACCTGGTTGCTGCTGACCAGCGTCTACAGCGAGAACTACGCCAAGGCCATCACCAACGCCGGCGCCGGGGTGTACGTGCCCGCGGAGTTCTACCCGTTCACCGACTCGACCAGCC
Source organism: Amycolatopsis thailandensis (assembly GCF_042723255.1). NCBI lineage: Bacteria > Bacillati > Actinomycetota > Actinomycetes > Pseudonocardiales > Pseudonocardiaceae > Amycolatopsis > Amycolatopsis thailandensis. The sequence continues at coordinate 3,638 of NZ_JBHXJK010000120.1, read as the reverse complement.
CGCAGAACAAGGACTGGCGCGAGCTGATGACCAAGAACAACATCCCGCTGACCTCGTTCAGCCAGGGCGGCTACCTGGCGGCGAAGTACTTCCTGGAAGTCGCCAAGGGGATCAAGGGCGACGTCACCCGCGAGTCGGTGACCAAGGCGCTGCGCGAGATGAAGCCGATCACCGATCCGATGGTCGGCACGCCGTACGTCTTCGGACCGGGCCAGACCCACCACGACAACACCGCGGGCTGGCCGATCAAGCTCGCCTCGGGCACCAACAAGTGGGAGCTCGTCGCCGACGACTGGCTGCGGATCCCCAAGAAGTAACTGGAGGAAACGATGCTGCAGGGAGCGCTGGCAGGCCTGGCCGCCGGCGGACTGTACGCGGTGTTGGCGGTGTGCCTGACGCTGATGTCGCGGCTGGTGCGGGTGGTGAACTTCGCCCAGTCGGCCACCGGGATGTTCGGCTGTTACGTGGCGGTGTTCCTGGCCGTCGATCTGGGCCTGCCGATGTGGCTCGCCACCGTCGCGGGGATCCTGCTCGGCGGGCTGCTCAGCGCGCTGCTCGGCTGGATCGTGTCCACCTGGCTCGCCGAGGCGGACACCGGCACCCGCTCGGCGGTCACCGTCGCGGTGCTGCTCCTGCTGATCTCGTTGTCGTTCATCCTGTTCGGCAACAAACCGCAGCCGTTCCACCCGATCCTCGACGGCCCGGCGGTCACCGTCGGCGGCGTGGTGATCAGCCAGGTCACCGTGGTCACCGTCGCGCTGGCGGTACTGGTGGCGCTGGCCAGCAGGCTGGTGCTGAGCAGGACCCCGGCGGGTGTCCAGCTCAGGGCGCTGTCCGAACGCCCGACGACGGCCGAGCTGCTGGGCATCCCGGCGAAACGGCTCAGCGTGGCGGTCTGGGCGGTCACCGGGGTGGTCAGCACGCTGGTCATCTCCATCGTCGCGCCGTCGCAGTCCAACGACGCGACGTCGCTGGCGATGCTGGTCGTCCCCGCGGCCGCGGCGGCCCTGCTCGGCGGGTTCCGCCGGCTGGACCTCGCGGTCGCGGGCGGGCTGGGCCTCGGCCTGATCCAGGGCGCGGCCGCTCAGGTCGACGGCCTTTCGGTGGTGCGGTATTTCCTGCCGTTCGTCGTGATCGTCGCGCTGCTGCTGTGGTCGCAGCGCAAGGAGGTGTGGGATGCGGCTCGCTGAACGCGGGATACGCACCGGGTTCCCGTTCGTGGTCGCCATCGCGGCGATCGCGGTGGGCTACGGTCTGAGTGTCGGGCTCGACGGGTACTTCGTCTACCTGGGCATGAGCGCCGTCGTCGCCGGGATCTCACTGCTCGGACTGGGCGTGGTGACCGGCAGCGCGGGGATGATCTCCCTGTGCCAGCTGACCTTCGGCGCCGTCGGCGCCTGGGTGGTGTCGGCGCTGAACGAGGCGCAGGCGCCCGGCGGATTCCTCACCTGGCTGGTCCTCGGCGGTCTCGCCGCCGGGGTGGTGGGCGTGCTCGTCGGGCTCCCGGCGTTGCGGCTGCGCGGGATCAACCTCGCCGTCGTCACGCTGGGACTCGCCGCCGCGGCGGACCTCGCGCTGGTCCAGCTCCAGTTCCCCGGTGTCTCGGGCGGGATCTCGGTGGAGCGGCCGGACGCCTTCTCCGACGACCGGAGCTACTTCCAGCTCGCGATCGTGGTGCTGGTGCTGTGCTGCCTGGCCGTGTACTTCCTGCGCCGCGGGCGCTGGGGCAGCGCGTGGCAGGCGGTGGCGTTCTCCGAACGCGGGACGGCGGCCGCGGGCACGAGCGTGCGGACGTCGAAGCTGACCGCGTTCGCGGTGAGCGCCACCCTCGGCGGGATCAGCGGCGGCCTGCTCACCGGGCAGGTCGGGCTCGCGTTCCCGGCCAGCTTCACCGCGATCCAGTCGCTGGCGCTGTACGTGCTGGCGATCATGTCGGGCGCGCATCTGATCGACATGGCCGTGTTCGGCGCGGTGCTGTGGGTCGGGGTGCCGGAACTGCTGAAGCGCTGGGGAATCCCGCAGGACTGGGGATTCGTGGTGTTCGGCGTGCTCGGCGTCCAGGCGCTGGCCAGCGGCGGGAACCTGGGCACCACGGTGCGGCAGGTGTGGTACCGGCGATCGAAGAAGGAACCCGCGAAACTCGACCTCGCCGCCGGGACCGCGGAGATCGAGCCCAAGGCGCCCGGTCCGCCGGTGCTCACCGTACGCGGGCTGAGCGTGAACTTCGGGCACGTGGCCGCGCTGTCCTCAGTGGACATCGCGGTGCCGGAACACGGGGTGCTCGGTGTCATCGGCCCCAACGGCGCGGGCAAGTCGACGCTGGTCGACGCGATCAGCGGTTTCCTGCCGAACGCCGAGGGTTCGGTGGAACTGGGCGGTAAACCTCTGACGGGGTCACCGTCGAACCGGGCCCGCGCGGGACTGCGCCGGACGTTCCAGCAGGACCGCGTCCCGCCGGGACTGACTGTCGGGGCGTACCTGAAGTTCCTCGCCCGCCGTCGGCTCACCGCCGACGAGATCGGCGAGGCCCTGGACTTCTTCGGCTGTCCCGCCGCTCGCACCCCACTGTCTCAAGTGGACGTCGGCGCGCGCAGGCTGGTCGAGGTCGTCGGGCATCTGCTCGCGCGGCCGCGGGTCCTGCTGCTCGACGAGCCGGCCGCGGGGCTCCCGCACGAAGAGCACGTCGCGTTCGGGGAACGGTTGCGGCAGGTTCCCGCGCGGTTCGGGGTGTCGGTGCTGCTCATCGAGCACGACCTCGACCTGGTGCGTTCGGTCTGCGACACGATCACCGTGCTCGACTTCGGCAGTGTGCTGGCCTCCGGCCCGCAGGCCGAGGTGCTCGCGGATCCGGCAGTGCTCAAGGCGTACATGGGCGAAACGGAGATGCTGTGAACGCGTTGCGGATAGCGGGGCTGACGGTCACCCGCGGTGCCGGGCCGGTGATCTCCGACGTCGACCTGACGCTGGAACCGGGCCGGATCACCGCGCTCGTCGGCCCCAACGGTGCCGGGAAGACCAGTCTGCTCGAAGCCGTCTCCGGCGTGGTGCCCGCCGCGTCGGGGACCGTCCACATCGGACCGGACGAGATCACGAAGCAGTCGCGGGTCTCCCGTGCCCGGCGGGGTCTGGCGCATATCGAGCAGGGGCGCGCGGTGTTCGGCGGGCTGACGGTGACGGAGAACCTGATGCTGACCGCGCGCACCCGCGCGCGAGCCGACGAACTGTTCGAGCTGTTCCCCGAGCTGGACAAACGCCGCGATTCGCCTGCCGCCCTGCTCAGCGGGGGCGAGCAGCAGATGGTGGTGCTGGCCCGCGCCTTCGCCGCGCGGCCGTCGTTCCTGCTGATCGACGAGATGTCGCTGGGACTCGCGCCGGTGGTGTTCACCCGGCTGCTGCCGATGGTGACCCGGTTCGCCGAGGAGGGGGCGGCGATCCTGCTGGTCGAGCAGTTCACGCACCTCGCGCTCGGGGTGGCGAGTGACGCTCTGGTGGTTTCTTCGGGGCGGGTCACCTACGCGGGGTCCGCGCAGAGCCTGCTGGACTCCCCCGGCACCCTGCACGCCGCCTACCTCGGGGAATCCTGACGGTCCGCGAGTCCGTGAAGGCCTCCTTGAGGGACTCTGGGTCCCTCAAGGAGG